>DASRQG010000101.1:0-3359 GCA_035645995.1 Mariniphaga sp.
TGCAAAACATATCGAATTAGGTGAATTTGTGGTGATGCCTAATCATGTACATGGAATTTTGATATTGAATGGGAATGATAGGGGAAATGTTAATGGTAGGGACGTTGCGAATGGTAGGGACGTTGCATGCGGTAGGGACGTTGCATGCAACGTCCCTACGGAAACGGAAACCACCAAAAACGAAAAGATGTCTGCCATTTCACCAAAATCAAATACCATTTCATCCATCATACGTTCGTACAAATCGGCCGTGACCAAATATTGTAACCGATTGGAATTACCATTTGCATGGCAACCCCGATATCATGACCACATCATTAGTAATGATGAATCATTTCACCGAATTTCAGAATATATTAAAAATAATCCCGCATATTGGGAAGAAGATACCTTTAGGTAAAAACGCAGCATGCTGCATATCATTAAAAAGTCATTGTTTTAATTCTGATATTTTTGATAGCAGCTGTAGTGGTCCATGAACAAATGCCAAAAGGTTTTGATAAGTCAACTTCAGGGCGGGTTGATAGCTTATGTCCTTCTGTATTAAAATTAACAATTTGCTCCTTATCAATCCATGCTTCTATCTTGTTTTCTGAAACCTTTAAATGTATATCATACCAAATGTTATGATCAAATTTTTTTAATGTTCTGGTTTCATTTTCAGAAGCATCTCTTCCGTCAATACTGCTCAATCCTGCTACAGGGCCACCCCATCCACCTACAATAAAGGAACAATAGGTTTCTTTGACCGGAAAGGTAATGCCACAGAAAAAATCATTTCCGGCAATTTTCTTTGCCTGCAGTTTAACTTCATAGTTTATTTTGGGAAAATCACCTTGCCATGTAACACCAGTACAACCGTCACCCATTCCTAAAACAATTGATCCTTCCGATATCTGTACCGGGCCTTGTGTTCCAAATTCAGTGATGGCCCAGTTTTCCATTGTTTTCCCATCAAATAAAATATTCCACCCTGGTTCAGCAGAAATTGGTTGAGTACCCTCATTTTTTTTGTTTTTGGTACTGTTTGTGCAGGAAGATAAAATGAAAAGTATAAGTAGGATATTAATTGAATTTATAATAATCCTGACGATAGATGAACTTAACATAGGGCAGTTTACTTTTTTAGATAAAGATATAAAGGATATTCTTATTATCGATACTTTAATTTTATAATTAGAGGAAATAAGAGTGGTTAGTTTTCTTAGTTTCATTTTTATTTGGATTGTATGTCTACTAAAATCATTTTACCTTTATGCGTATGAACGAATTGGTATCAAAACAACTGGAGCAAATCAGCAGTCTGATTATGGGGCTGGAGGGTAAGGATGCAGATCTGGAAACGCTGGATGAGCTGGGACAGTTACTGGAATTACTAAGTCATCAGGTTAAAACTTCTTATTTATATAATTTTCCTGAAGAACAGGAAATTTTAAAGCCTGAAATCAATCAGGATGCTTTCTTTTACTTCAATCAAAATTATCAGATTTTTAGAACGATCGGTGCATTTGAATCTATTTTTGGAAGAACGACAAATGCTTTTCTTCAGGAGGTACGTTCTTTATTTACTGATAAAAACTTTGAAGTGTTTAAAGCAGAGACTGAACGATTACTTGAAACTGGAGAACCACGTAAATTTTATCTGGAAATCATTTCAAAAAATAATTTAAGCCTGCCTGTTTATTTTCTTCTTGAGAAAATTACTTTGGGAGATCACCTTGAAGCTGTTTCGGCAGGAATGATATTTTCTGATAAGTCCCCTTCTGAATTGGAAAGTTACAGGGACATACTTATGGAAAACATCCCCGGATTAGATTTATATCTATTCGATACTAATTATAAGTTCGTTTTAACAGGAGGAAGAGAAAAGGAACGAATGGGGTTATCGAATTCAGATTTTACAGGAAAGACTTTGTTTGAAATGTTCGATGAACGCATCACTAAAAGGTTATTCCCATTTTATAAAAATGCACTCGAAGGAAATGAATCAGAAGGGGAAATAAGAGTCAATGAGCGTATTTATTTTATCCATGCAACGCCAATTATCGGCCTTTCCGGAAAAGTGGTTGGAGGAGCATTAATTTCACAGGATATAACTGCCGAGAAGGAAATAGAAAAAAACCTTTTAAAGGCTAAAAAGGAAGCTGAAAAATCAAACAGTGCTAAATCAATTTTTATGGCAAACATGAGCCATGAAATTCGTACTCCTCTTAATTCAATTATTGGTTTTTCTGATTTGCTAAACAAAACAATTCTGACTCCCGAGCAAGAAAAATATAGTCAGCTTATAAAGCAATCATCAGAACATTTGCTTTCTGTGGTAAATGAAATTCTTTTTCTTTTTAAATATGGGATGGGTAAGGTTTATATTGAAAAGATTTCTATGAATATTCATGAGGTAGTTGAAAATGTAGGGGAATCATTAAACATGAAAGCGGATGAAAAAAAACTGAATTTTGAATATGATGTAAACGATGATGTTCCTTCTGTTCTGATTGGTGATCCTTTCAGGCTGAAACAAATTATTATGAACCTTGCTGTTAATGCTATTAAATTCACTGACGTAGGTAAAGTTGCCATTCATGTATCAAATGAAAAGTTAACTTCAAAAAAAGCATACCTCAAATTTGAAGTTGAGGATACAGGTATCGGTATTCGAAAAGAAGATATTGCGACTATATTTGATGAGTTTTCAAGATTAAGATATAAAAATCCCAAAAAAACTAAAGGTGCTGGTTTGGGACTTTCGATTGTGAAGAAACTGGTTGATTTGCTAAATGGGAGAATTGAGGTTGAAAGTGTTCCGGATAAAGGTTCCAGGTTTATTGTCATTCTACCTTTCCAGAGGCCTCAGACAGATAAAGATGAGTTACCTGAAATGAAATATGACATTGATACCAACCAATTAATGGGTAAACGCATTCTTTATGCTGATGATGATGCCAATAATATATTTTTAGGTGAGTCAATACTTAAAAAGTGGAAAACTGATTATGTATTAGCACATGATGGAGGAGAGGCACTTGAACTTTCAAGACAGCATAAGTTTGATATTATTTTGCTCGACATACGTATGCCGGTAATGATGGGCACAGAAGTGGCAGTTGAAATCAGGAAGGATAAATCAAATGTCAATCATAAAACCAAAATGTTGGCAGTGACTGCTAATATTATGGAAAGCGATATACTAACTTATTTAAAATCAGGATTCAATGGCTACATTTTAAAGCCCTTTGGTGAGGAATATCTTTATAATAAGATTTGTAATTTATTAAAATTGAAAGGTAACAACAAAGATATAATTATGGAAGGCCACGGAAATAATATACAAAATGATGGAAGAGTATTCGACACTTCAT
>DASRQG010000102.1:0-6013 GCA_035645995.1 Mariniphaga sp.
AAAAAAGTAAAAGCCCATCATATATGCTGCATTCAAAAAGAAAAAGGGCCTTAAATAATCTAATTTCGGACCATCTGACACCAGCCAGATTCCACCAGTATTTCCATACGCCTGACCAGCATGATGAGCAACTACTAAACAAGTTAAAAATACTTTGATAAAATCGATATAAACGATTCGCTTTTGAGTTTCTTTCATTGGTTATTCAATAATCTAATTATACCTCATTTTTCATTTCCACCGGAAAAAACAACTTGTAGTTGCCGTATACAATGATTTAATAAGGCCGTCATTGGGTTTCCTGCACAACAAATATTTGTTTCAAATGATAAGCAGATGTATAATTATGTGAATGACCTTAGAATGCCTACAGGCATTTTAAGGAAACCTATATTTTTCACATTTGGTTTAAATGTCATTTTATTAGTGTTTAATAATCTATGGCAAAAATAATGAAGAATCTGTTTGAAAATTATGAGAAATGATATATTTTATTGCAGAGCTGTATATTAACGGACCAAGTCCCTCCCTTTGTTCATTCAAATCGGCAACATAAATTTTCTTAAAGAAAAAAAATTATCAAAGCTCTCTTTCAAATTGAAATTTTGGGCCCCTAAAAAGATAATTGAAATTTTTTTAACCAATCCTGCAGAGATATATTTCCGGTACCTGAAGATTGGTTCATTCATGATGAAATAACCTTTTTTCGGCCATACCAAGTCCATATTTTCTCCATGTTCAATTGAATTTAGTCTGGACTTGGTATGGAGAATGTATGGTTTTCGAGAGGTATCTGAAGGATCATTTAATAGTGAAATTACCAAACCTGCTGTTTTTTGTGGATTAGCATTATTATTAAGAGGGATGTTCCCATATCCGGGACGTGAAGGTGTAATAAGTAGGAGATACTCATTCTCCGCAATTTATGCGACAAATATACTTCTTAATCTCCGCAATAAATGCCTGGATTAAAGTTCTTATTCTCTGCATTTTCGTATAATCTGACCTGCTGGTAACGATTATCGTTTAAGTTCTAACCAGTATTTCTTTATGTTGATCAGTGTGGTTCAATTATTTCCATCCGAATACCGGCTTCAGTCGAAAATCGCAAGGCACAAACCTTCATTGAGTCCTACGAATTGATAAAATTCGTGCCAAAATCCCCCTTAAATTCCCCCTTTGGAAGACGGCCTATCCATTGATCAATGCCGGAATCCCAACGGGGGACGTTCTCCGATCAAAGCCTGCAGGTTTATGGAAGATTCTGCCATCAAATGATTCATTTGCCAGAGTGGGTTAAAACCTACAGAAAGAATGGATAGTGGTGTTGCCGACCCCGGCTTAAAAGACCGGGGTTATTGGGGCCTTCGGATGATGGCTTAACATAACCAACGAACCAATTAATCACATGTTTTATTACACCTGCAAAGTCCCCTCTGCTATATACTCTGGGATTTGCGTGAGAACCAGCCTCCATCCTGTCATTGTGGTTTGCACTCAAAGACAGGCGAGTAATAGAAATTGCCATGAAAGATATTTGAGCTTAATAAAACCTTATTGGCCAATTAATAGTGATGCAACTTTATTAGCAAGCATTAAAAAATTTTCATCATCCCGCAGCCAAATTTCATGGCTTAAAATTTCAATAACTTCAATTTCTTCCAGATTGAGTTTATTAATTGTATTCCCGGTTTCAACAACATCTATAATAGCATCAGCAAAGCCAAGTAAAAGTGACACTTCATGGTTGCCTGACATAGGAATGATTTCAATATCCATATTTTTTTTCTGAAAGAAATCCCTGGTAATGTTTTCAAAACGTGTTGCTACCTTTTTGATATTACCAAGTGATATTTTATTTCGACTTATAATAGATAAACGGTATTTATTCTTACTAAAACTGAATGCTTTTTTCAAGTTCTTATTGATATAATTTATAAACCAAACCGAACTACCAACAGCAATATCAATATGTCCTTTTTCGAGCATAAAAGGTAAGTCGGCATGTCGCATTGCAACACAAGTCACATTCTGTTTTTTATGAAAAATAAGCAGGTCATTAACATGTTCGTGTACATAGAATTTGAATTGACTTAATGTTTCTTCAAATAACCTGCCTTTTCCAAATGCTAAAACTATTTCATCTGATTCATGCATTGTTATCGTTGTAAAACATTGTTGTTATGCAACCAACTTTTAATAATGTCAAAAGATTCATTAATTGTTTTATTGCTGGTATCAAGAATGAAAGAACCAAAGGTTGCAGCAATAGTTTTGTAAATCTCAAGATATTCGATATGATACGCGTCGCTGTATTGTTTTTCTTTTCTGTTCCTCAAGCGATCTTTAGTACTTTGTATATTGGTCCAGCACAATATAGTGGGTGGATAAATGGTCCACGAAGACCAATAGTTTGGCTCCACCAGTGACAAAACAGTCATCCAATGCCTGTCAAAGACTAATATAGAATTGCAGTATTGATCATCAATAAGGTCAATGGCATTATAACCAATGTTGATAGTACGTTGGTACTATCTTTATCTTCAGATGCTTTAATTAAATTTAAATCTTCCTGACCTCCGAATGGACGTACATAAATACCTCCGCAAT
The DNA here is from genome assembly GCA_035645995.1 of Mariniphaga sp. Taxonomy (GTDB): domain Bacteria; phylum Bacteroidota; class Bacteroidia; order Bacteroidales; family Prolixibacteraceae; genus Mariniphaga. Next base: position 2,611 of record DASRQG010000102.1, read on the forward strand.
AATTTGCAGTCAATTGAGAAAGAGTGGATTTTCCAGTACCGTCATGTCCATCAAAAACGATGTGAAGGTTTCCATTTTTATTCATTTTAAATTAAATTAAAGCAGGAAGATTCATACCGGCATATAGCCTGACAGATGGATAAACCATCTTTAGGGCGTATTTTTTCAATTAAATGACGCTCCGGGATTTTCAATAGGGATAGATTCGAACCTCTTTCCGGTCGTCATTAACTTCCATCCAGTAATGTCTTTTGTCGGCATTGCTTAAGAGTTCCTTTTCTTTTCCTCTTAAAACAGTTAAACCTTTTGATGAGACACGAAAAGCGTCTTTATTTTCTACATCTCCTTTTAGCAAAATGGTTTTTTCATCGCTTGAGATACCAATTCTGGCAGGGCGATCTTTTATCATACCTAAACCTTTACGAGCTGCTACTGAAATAAGCCCGCCTGGAGACATTTTTAAACTTTTGTTTTTGATTGTAATTGTTCCCATAGTATAATTATTTTGAGGAATTAAAAATCAAGTGATATAAACGATTATATTGTTCAGTTAAAAGCTTTCCTTTACCACCATTTCTCCAAATATCTTTGTCGAGTGATGTCAGATTTTTTGGATTTCCGTTGCCTTCACGAACGCGCATACAGTCGGGACTGACTTCACCAAATATAAACTTACCCGATTCATCGATGAAATAGCAAATGTCGATTAATACAAAGCCTGCATCTAAAAATAATTTCTCAAGCCATAAAAAAGTATCAGAGGCAAGCTTTTTTGCCCCGGCTATATCTTCAATCCATAATGATGCATAATCGTCAGATAATGGTTCGTCGGCAAGTCGTGTCCCTTCATCATCAACCAATGGATTTCTCCAATCGAAGCAGACAACCGGGTTGTTAAAACTGTCCCATTTTTTTAACGGACTTATAGGATTTGGTTGTACCCAACCTCAAAAATGCTCAACAAATTCTTTTCAATATTTCCTTTAACTTTTCATCAACATTAAGATTATTAAAAAGTCTGTCGGAGAGTTCCAATGACTTTTGGAAGGCTGTTTTTATACTTCCGGGATTTAAGTCAGCGGTTGTTTGCTGAAATAATGAATACCAGGTTTGATCAATGTCTTTCTCTAAACTTTTTGTCGGGCTCTCCCAATGTTTGGTTTGAGATGTCGCAATTCTGATCAGCCAAAGTAAGTATTTCTGAACGTTTGACAAACTTTGATAAGCATGTGCATATTCCTGTCGTTTGATTAGGTTGTTTGTGGTCAGCAATACATTTAGCAATGATTGGCTCAACCACAAAATATTATCGTTGGTAGTTCGATCAGGTGCTTTGGTTTTAATCTGGTTGAGTGTATTTAGCAGAAGATTATCTTTATCCACTAAAATCATTTTGTTGAAATCGCTGAATTCCACCATACCGTCCCACGAATTGATGACTTTCATTTCGTTTGTTGTTAAAAAATGAAACTCACCTCTTACCATATTTTCAAAAATTGCAACTTCACTTCCGTACTCATTCGTAAAATACACTGCCACCGGGTGAATTTGATGTACCCACTTTTGAGATAAAAAATTTTCTTTGTCATTCAAGAAAATATAGAATTCAATATCTGAATATTTATCGCCTTCATTTTTGGTAAAAGATCCATACATAAATACGGCAGATATATTTTTATCAGTCAGAGCCAATGACTTAGTATTGGCAATCATATTTAACTGTATCATTTTTTATAATTTAATGAATAAATCGTTTGTGATATGATCCTAGCTTTGAAGGCTTGTTGGTGGGGCACATTTTATTAATCTGTCGTATAAATCAGTTTTTGTGATATATGATATTGAATCAAAACTTTTCCCTTGCGTGTCGATATTTATTAATCCGAAATAATCTAAAAACCTTTCAAAAGTACGAACTGAATAACATCTGGTCGTGTAGCTTTCCAATTTTTCATTTATTATATTAATTGATTCAATCAATGCAGGAAAAGCTTTAAAATACTTCTCAGCATAAAATGAGTCTAACCACTTCTCCTGTCCATATTTTGATAATAAAACCAATGAAAATCCAAATCCAAATTGACCAATTTTATTATCACCATACCCATCATAATATGCCCAATTGAATTTTGTAGCAAATGTCACTAAGATAGTATGTAATAATTCGTAATTATCTTCCCGAATCTTTTTTGAGCTTTTTGTCAAGCTTAATTTTCCATTTCTTTTTTTAGCCAAACCGGCAAGAACTATCAGAATCCGTGTTAAATTAACAGTCATTGAATCTGTTTCTTTGTATAATTTCACAATTCCCTGTTCAATAAGCTCATCTTTTAAGAAACCTTGTTGATATATTTCTGAAACGATTTTTGTTGGTAGAAATCCCTTGCTTGTTAATTTAATTTCTCCATTTTTTTCAATCAATTCTATCAAGAACTTTATTTGATTAAGAATTGGAATCTTTTTGAATTCGATATCCGTAAGTTGCTGCAACATGATCGGGCTGTCTTTCCCTAAGGGGAAATATATAATCTGATGCATATCAAACGGCGAGTATCCTTCAAATTCAGGAACCGAACGGTTATTTTGCTCGCTCATTATCTGATTTAATTGTTTTTGAATGTCTTCTAAATTCATTTATTTATTGTTTCATCTTTATCTTTGTTTAATTCTGATTTTGTGAAGAAAAATGTATATGTTACCGTGTCTTCATATTGAACATACGAACACTTTGCTTCCTTTTTGGTAATCCAATAATCCTTCTCATATAATAAATTTTAAATAGTTATGGTAATTCTATTCCTTCAACCCGGTTAACCGGTTCGAACACCAGGGTAAATTCAAATCTCAAATGCTTCATTGTCTTGACCTGTACTCCTGAAACATGGGTTACAATATTAAGAAATATCATGGTTACTAAGTTATAATCAAAAGTTTAAATTAAAGAATAATAGTCGTAAAAAATAATTGAAGTCTGACTTCATACAATTGTGTGATGTTGACAGTAGTTTATTATGCTATTTTAAGCCCGTTTTTTTTCACCGAATCAATCAACGGAGAACTCTCTGTACTGTTAAATCTTCCTATACTGACAGGATACGGTTCTATTTTTGTATTTATCTTCCTTGTCAAACTCCAAATCTTTCCAGATAAATAATCATCTTCATTTTCCGTTACAATTAAAACATCAATATCGCTGTTATCATTAGCAGTATTTGACAAATGACTTCCATACAAATAAGCCCTGTCAACAATAATCCCTTCAGATCGCAATATGAATATGTATTTTTTCAATATTTCTATAATCTCTCTTTCAACCATTTTAATAGTGTTTTAGTGTTTTCAAAATACGACTTCACTTTAGTGATATCCGGAATAAAAGGATTATAATCAGGATATCTTCCTT
>DASRQG010000103.1:0-2908 GCA_035645995.1 Mariniphaga sp.
AGTTCATTGCCTGTAGCATCAACAATTCTCAATTTTTCTGCAGTAGTTGCAATTGCTTTCGTTCCATGAAAGATTTCATGAACAGCAGTAGCAGTTCCGTTAATCTGACGGCACATACTATGGACGTGTCTGCCATCTTCAAACACATAATCAACACTAAAATTATCGTATTGATCACCTGTTACTCTTCGTTGTCTTGAACCAAATCCAACTGCTTTTACAGGATGAGCCCCCATGAACCATAAAGCTACATCGATATTGTGAACATGTTGCTCAACAATATGGTCTCCGGAGAGCCAGCACCAGTTAACCCAGTCGCGAATCATCCATTCCATTTCACTCCAGCTGGGATTTTTATCGCGATGCCATAACTTACCCTGGTTCCAGTATACATTCGCAGAAACAATCTGGCCAATACCATTATTATTGATTTCCTTAAGCAGGTTAATATAATTATGTTGATGTCTTCTCTGAGTACCGGTTACAACTTTCAGGCCCTGTGCATCAGCCATTCTTGCAGTTGCTATAATCTGCCGTATACCTACCGGATCAACAGCAACAGGCTTTTCCATGAAAACATGCTTACGTGCTTTCACTGCAGCCTCAAAATGTTGAGGCCTGAATTTAGGAGGGGTTGCCAGGATAACAATATCCACACCCGAATCAATAACTTTCTCAAAGGCATCAAAACCTACAAACTGATTTTCCTGAGGAACTTCAATACCTTTTTCCTTTTGAATTTTTTCTGCACAACTTTTTACTCTGTCCTCAAAAGTATCACCTAAAGCTGTGATAGTAAGATTAGGGCCGGCATTCAGAAAATTAATTGCCGCACCTGAGCCACGTCCGCCACAACCAATAACACCGGCTTTCAGAACCTGCCCGTCCGGCGCGATATCTGGCATTGGTGGAAGTTTTAATTCTCTTGGCTGCCAATCATAATTACCTTGTGAAGTACTTTCCTGTTTATTCCCTCCACATGAAGTCAATGTACCAACTCCCATTGCTCCGGCGGCACCAACAGCTGCAGCACCGGCAAGAAATTTACGCCTTGAAAAACTATTCTTACTCATAATTTATTTTTTTAAATCAGATGATTCTGGTATTAATTAGTTATTATTTCCTGTATTTTCATCAAATTCGCAAACAACTCGAAACCCTATATTATTAGCATCAGACAACCACCAAATACTTTTCGGCATTTGAGGATCGGTACGCATCCATTCTTCCATGCGGGTATAATCACGGGCTGCACTTCTTACTTCTCCGACAGTGCTCTTGAACGATCCACCTCTGACTACACGTTCCTCCCCTGACACAGGACCTTTAGGATTTACAGCTCCATCAGTTATTTTTTCATAGGCATCTTCAGCATACCAGTCCGAACAATATTCCATGATATTTCCAAGCATATTTTTTAACCCATATGGATTTGCCTCTACAGCATCAGGAGTCTCAGACCTCCCTAAACTATTGCCTGAATATATCACATATTTATCTATAATCTTGCTTTCTTCGCCAAATAACCTGCTAAACAATCCTTTTTGAGTAAAATCCTTTGGATCTCCTTCAAAGAAATAAGGAGTTTGTTGCCCCCCTCTTGCTGCATATTCCCACTCAGCCTCGGTAGGCAGTCGGTATGTTTTTCCGGTAACCTCAGACAGCCAACGGCAATAAGTTTCTGCAGCATGGTATGTCATAGTGATTGCAGGACGTTCACCCATTCCCCAATTCTGATCAGGTTGACCATAAGGAGGGGTAGGTCCGGAAATAATATCTACATCATCCATAGTTCTGGATCCTTCAGTATCTGTGGATCTTCCTTCAGCAGCCGTTGCAGCATAGAATGCCAGATATTCATTCCAGGTAACTTCAATTTCGGCCATGAAGAACGGGCTGATGGTAACTTCCTTTTGAGGTCCTTCATCAGGCTTTCTCATCTGCTCATCTTCCGGACTTCCTAATAGAAATGTTCCACCCGGAATAGCTTTCATATCAAACGAAACGATGCTGTTAGGTATGGTCTCAGTATAATCTTCATGAGCTGTCACCGTAACAGGTTCGGTATAAAGATCAGCCTGAACAGTTTTATCCATTCCAAAATCAACATTAGAAGCATGCATCGCGTTTGGATCATAATGTCCAACATGCAAATGGCAATTGATACACCTTAATTCATCTTCATGCTGGGTATAATACAGGTGTGCATCCTGGCCATCTTTAGATAATGTAAGTGGGAATAAATTGTTGTGACAATGCAAACAGGATGCTTTATAAACATGGTGCTGGGCATATTCAAAAGTAGATTTTTGTTCCCAATTAAAATCTGCACTGTCTTTAAAAATAACACCATAAACATCGCGTGCACCTGTTTTTATCTTTTCTATCAGATAACCCTCTCCTTTGGGAGGTAAATGACAATCAACACAACCTGCTCTAAAGCCGGAAGGGTTATCATAGTGTGTTGACAGACGCCATGAATCAAAAACATGGGGATGCACATGACATGCATTACAAAATTCGTCTGTAGAAGTATATTCAATAGCTTTATTGGCAGATATAGAAATCAGTAAACCAATTACAAAGCCAATAAAAAGCACCAGAAGTAGATTTTTCCTTAGATGATAGATTAATTTTTTAAACATTGTAAGTTAAAAATGATAATAATTATAAACCCAAAAATAATAATTTATTAAAGGGCAGATGAATTCTCTTAAAGATTATTGCCTTATTTAGAAACGATCAACTGTTAAACAGGTAATTTTAAGAATCTAAAGCTAAAAAAGAAAATGGAGTGACAGGACAGGGAGCATTTGGAAATATTGTATACCAAACAAAGTTTTTTCTCTAAGTTTTGTTTGATAAAAAAAAGTAGTTATATTTGCAACCTCGTTTAGCAAAAAGACAT
>DASRQG010000104.1:0-5334 GCA_035645995.1 Mariniphaga sp.
TATCAACTTCGTACTATCTTCGATGTAAATTCGTGAAATATCGAACTTGTATCGAACTTGTATCGAAGAAACATCGAAGAAAGTACGAAAATATCTGGTAAATATCCAGGATGGATCATCTCATCAAATTGTGTCAGGCACTTTGAAAACTTCAAATAAATACTTGAACCATTTTATTCATCCCGGGTAACCGGGTGCCCGCTATAACCTTTTGGTTTTGTTGACAAATTAGAAGTGAACTGGATTTACAATAAAAAAAAGGAAGCTGTAATAAAGCTACAACCTCCTTCATTTTATTTAACAAAACATTCCCGTGAGTAAAAATACTTAAATATTAATTTTAAGATCAGTTACCATAAATCCTGCAACCATCCATTGTTCAACCTCAAGCTTTCCAGCGACTTCTTCCTGAATAGCATGATTATTATCAAGCCAGATTGTATGTTGGATCATCCAACCTTCAATAATTTACTGCTGATTGACATCAACACTTTCTTCAATCGACCTCCGAAGCTCTTCATCAAACATCTAACCTTCCAGTTCAAGATTCATTTCAGTTGTGTTTCCCGGCTTTGAGACAACCATTACATCTTTCTTCGTAGCAGAAGCACTCTCAAATAATAATGCAAAGAGTTTTACCAGAATAATTCTTTTAAATACTGCTTCCACTTTTTCCAGGTTATCCTGTTTTGTTTCCTGAAATTGTTTCATTGAATAGACTGCTAACTTCTTTATTCGTTACAGCTATTACAGAAAAAAAGTGAAAAAAATTTGTTAAGTTTATGATTAAACCGGTGAAGGCATTTAATCAGATGTTAAGCCAGACATTCCCGGGAAAGTTGTTTTTAAGCGTAGCCGGGATTTCATTAAATATCCCAAAAACTGCTGATCCGCTTCCCGACATGGAGGCATAAATTGCTCCTGCATCATATAACAAATCTTTTATCTTTCTGATTTCAGGGAATTCAGGGAAAATACTTGTTTCAAAATCGTTAATCAATGTTTCTTTCCATTTTTCCACAGGCAGAAATAGCAGTTGTAGAAGTGAGGTTTCAGGAATAGATGGAACTACATTCTTATAAGCCTGCACAGTACTAACTGATATCTGTGGTTTTGCAATTACAATTTTGTAATTAGACAGATCAAGAGCAATTGGTTCCAGAACATTTCCTATACCCGTAGCATATGCCGGTTTGCTCTCAATAAAAAAAGCACAATCGGCACCAATATCCGCCGCATAAGATTTCAACCGGCCATCAGTCAAATTCAGTTGAAAGTAATCGTTCAACAACTTAAGAGTAAAAGCAGCATCAGAAGAACCTCCACCCAAACCTGCCCCGGTAGGAATTAGTTTATGCAAATGAAATTGCACAGGAGGCAAGTCAAAGTCTTTCTTTAAACTATTATATGCTTTTAATACCAAATTATTTTCAGAGCTTCCTTCCACCTGTAATCCAGTAAGAGAAATACCGGTCTTTTCCGATTCAATCATTTCAAGAATATCTGCCAATTGTACCGGATAAAAAACAGTTTCCAGATTATGGTATCCATCAGCTCTTTTACTCACAATATGAAGGCCGAGGTTAATTTTAGCATTTGGAAAAACAATCATACCAATTGAAAATGTTAATTTTTATCCAGAAGTTCATATTCTTTAGGAGAGCCACAGGCACAGATAAGATTACGATCTCCCCAGGCATTGTCCACCCGGCCCACCGGCACCCAGAATTTGTTTTCCTTAACCCAGGGCAACGGCCAGGCTGCCTTTTCCCGCGGATATGAATATTTCCAATCATCTGAACCAATAATTTCCGCAGTATGTGGGGCATTTTTCAAAACATTATCCTCTGCATCAGCCGTTCCATCTTCTACATCCTTTATTTCAGCAAAAATTGAATTCATTGCTTCAATAAAGCGATCAAGCTCATGTTTTGATTCACTTTCAGTAGGTTCAATCATTAAAGTTCCATGAACCGGAAAAGAGAGCGTAGGAGCATGAAAGCCATAATCCATTAATCTTTTGGCAATATCAGTTTCTGTGATTCCTGCAGAACTTTTCAGGTGCCGGCATTCCAGAATAAGTTCATGGCCTACTCTACCCGATTTACCGGTATATAAAATTCCATAATTATTCTGTAAGGCAACAGCAATATAATTTGCATTTAGGATTGCAATTTTAGATGCCCGGGTTAATCCTTCAGCTCCCATCATTTTAATATAGCCATAAGTAATTGGCAATACAGAAGCACTTCCCCAAGGTGCCGCTGCAACAGTATTGTTACCTATATGCCCGTTATTCATGATCGGATGAGATGGCAGAAATTTAACCAAATGCGCTGCTACCGCTATAGGCCCCACTCCTGGTCCACCTCCTCCATGAGGGATAGCAAAAGTTTTATGCAGGTTAAGGTGGCAAACATCAGCACCTATGATACCAGGTGTAGTCAAACCTACCTGAGCATTCATATTAGCACCATCCAAATAAACCTGTCCTCCGTTCTCATGGATAATTTTACACATTTCTTCAATGGATGATTCAAACACTCCATGAGTAGAAGGATAGGTGATCATAAAAGCAGCAAGTACATCCTTATTATCTGTAGCCTTTTTACGCAAATCCTCTAAATCAACATTTCCTTTATCATCGCATTGAACAACCACTACCTGCATCCCGGCCATCACTGCACTAGCGGGATTTGTTCCATGTGCCGATGAGGGGATCAAAACAACATTCCGTTGGTCATCTCCGGTACTTTTGTGGTAATCCCGGATAACCAATAACCCTGCATACTCACCGGCAGCACCTGAATTTGGCATCAAACTTACATCTGCCATCCCTGTAATTTCCGAAAGATCCCGACGCAGTTCTTCCATCATTTCCTGATAACCTCTTGCCTGATTTTTGGGAACGAAGGGATGCAAGCCATTAAATTCAATCCAGCTTAACGGTAACATTTCAGTTGCGGCATTCAGTTTCATGGTACATGATCCCAACGAAATCATAGAATGTGTAAGTGAAATATCCTTATGCTCGAGACGTTTTATATACCTAACCATTTCGGTTTCCGAACGGTACATATTGAAAACTTCTTGTTGCATAAAATCAGTAGTACGGGAAAAATCCTGAGCAATTTTAAAACCATCGGGATACATAATAACTGACGGACAGGGCTGATTAGCTGCCTTAGCAAATACCTCAAGAATCCAATTTATATCGTCGAGGTTGGTAGTTTCATCGATGCTGATTCCCACATTACCATTTTCAAAGTACCTGAAGTTCATTTCCAGTTCAACTGAAAGCCATTCAACATCTTCTTTTTTAACATGTTTTGGCAAAGCAATCCGAATAGTGTCGAAAAAGTTTTGGTTTAATTGCCGGTATCCCAACTTTTCGATTTCCACAGCCAGGTATGAAGCTATATTATAAACCCGCTCAGCAATTCTCTTAATTCCAGCCGGACCATGATATACTCCAAAGAAACTTGCCATTGTAGCCAGTAATGCCTGAGCTGTACAGATGTTAGAAGTAGCTTTTTCACGTTTAATATGTTGTTCACGTGTCTGTAAAGCCATTCGTAATGCACGGTTTCCATGAATGTCTTTCGAAACTCCAATTATACGGCCCGGCATATATCTCTTATACTCCTCTTTAGCAGTAAAAAAAGCTGCATGTGGGCCTCCATAGCCCATAGGAACACCAAACCTCTGACTATTTCCGAAAACAATATCTGCTCCCCATTCTCCGGGTGGTGTCAAAAGTGCCAGGGCTAATAAATCGGTTGCAACAGCTACTTTTACATCCTTTTGATGAGCCGCTTTTACCAAATTTACATTATCAACAATTTCCCCATCAGAATCAGGATACTGTACCAACACACCGAACACCTTCTCATCAAAATTAAAATGCTCCTTTGGCATTATTTTCAAATCTATGCCTAGTGGAACGGAACGCGTCTTTAACACCTCCAGTGTCTGGGGCCATATTTTCTCATCAGCTAACATGACATTTACGCCTGCTTTTTCCATCTTGCGTGAACGCAAATTATACATCATAATCATGGCTTCTGCAGCAGCTGTAGCCTCATCGAGTAATGAAGCATTAGCTATTTCCATGGCAGAAAGTTCGATTACCATGGTTTGAAAATTAAGCAATGCTTCGAGCCTTCCCTGTGAAATTTCAGCTTGATAAGGTGTATATGAGGTATACCAAACAGGATTTTCAAGCACATTCCGAAGTATAACCGCAGGTGTAATAGTATCGTAGTACCCCATACCTATATAGGTATTAAACACCTTATTTTTTCCGGCAAGGTTTAATATTTTTCTAAAATATTGCCGTTCGGTAAGCCCTTCCTTAAGCTTGAGGGTTTCTTTCAGCCGTATATTCTCAGGAACTGTCTGGCTGACCAACTCATCAAGAGATGAAACACCAATTGCCTGAAGCATTTCTTTCACCTCTAGTTCTCCAGGGCCTACATGACGGTTTACAAATTTATCGTGGAACATTTGCCTGTTATTAAGTTTTAAAAAATGCAAGTTTACTATTTTAACGTGAGGAAAAACATGATTTTAAACCATTAACTGTTACCAACAGTTTTGTATTTAACAAGTCAATGAATTACCGAAATATTTCAGGTTAAAAATGGATTGGAAGCTTTTTCTATACCAATAGAAGTTTCAGGTCCGTGCCCACAATAAACTATCGTTTCATCGGGTAATGTAAATAACTTTTCTTTTATTCCTGAAATCAATTGATTATAATCACCACCCGGCAAATCTGTACGGCCAATACTACCATAAAAAAGCACATCCCCTGAAATTAACACATTATCAGATGAAGAATAGAAGGCCACATGGCCGGGAGCATGGCCCGGTAGATGAAATATATTCATACTGGTGTTTCCAAAAGAAAAATCCTCACCTTCATGCAACCAGATATCAGGCGCATTGACCTGCTCCATAGGAAACCCAAATAATTTCCCTTGTTCAACAGCATTAATAATTAAATCAGCATCATCTGGATGAGCAGCAAACGGAATCTTGAATGCATTACGAATAAATTCAACACCCATAACATGATCGAAATGGCAATGCGTATTAATAATACATACCGGAGTGAGATTATTCTCTTTCACATAATCCAGGACTTCTTCCTTTTCTACGTCAAAATGAAAACCAGGATCAATAAAAACACATTCTCCGGTCTCATCCGAAAGTACATATGAATTTTCCTGCAGTGGATTTACTACAAATTTCTTTATTTTTATCATAAACTAATGATTTACTTTACCTTTAAGTAAAGGAACAAAAACGAAGCCTCCATGTTTTTCCGTT
>DASRQG010000105.1:0-2449 GCA_035645995.1 Mariniphaga sp.
TTAGAGTGCTCCTTATTGTTTTTGCCACGATCGCAACTGTTATTTTTTTGCGTGATGTAATTCAAGACAATTTCAATATTGGAGAGAGTATTGTAGAATTTTTAAAGAATAAGTTTTATTTGAGTGAAAGCGATGCTGTAATAATTTATCGGTATATTTTTCTTTATAATAAAGAGCTTATTACACTTATTGTGATCATCATCTTATTAATTATTTTGCTTAGATTTTCAATTTCGTGGTTTACTAAATATTTTGATGAAATAGGTAGTGGAATGGATAAACTTGTTGAGGAATCCAATGATGAAATTACATTATCACCGGAATTGGATTTTATGGAAAATAAGCTTAATCAAATAAAAAACAACTTGGAAAAGCAAAAAAAAGCTGCACTTGATGCCGAACAGCGCAAAAATGATTTGGTCGTTTATTTGGCTCATGATATAAAGACACCCCTTACATCCGTTATAGGGTACTTAAGTCTTCTGGATGAAGCTCCTGATATGCCTCCTGAACAGAAATCAAAATATGTCGGTATTACTTTGGAAAAAGCTTATCGATTAGAAGAGCTTATCAATGAGTTTTTCGAGATCACAAGATTCAATCTTCAAACTATTGTTTTGAATAAAGAAAAAATCAATTTACTGTTCATGCTCCAGCAAATGGCAGATGAATTCTATCCAATGCTGGCTCCACAGGGAAAGCAGATATCTGTCAATGTGCCTGACGGACTCACTCTGTGGGGAGATGCAGACAAACTAGCCCGTGTATTCAATAATATTCTGAAAAATGCCATAGCCTATAGCGATGAAAATAGTGTCATTGATATTTCTGCATGGCAGCAGGACGAAAATATTGTTATAACTTTTATGAATCAGGGAAATCCAATTCCACAGACAAAGATTGATACTATTTTTGAAAAATTTTACCGATTAGATGCTGCACGCTCCTCAAAGACCGGTGGAGCAGGGCTAGGTTTGGCAATCGCACAAGAAATTGTCACAGCTCACGATGGAACGATTTCTGTAGAAAGCAACCCGGAAAATACTACATTTACAGTAAAGCTTCCGTCTTAAGAAAATCTTAAGAAGTTCATAAGATTGAATTCCAACATAGCTTCTTGTTCTGTGGTTAAATAATTTTACGCAGAATAAGGAGGTATTTATTATGGTACGAAAAATAAAAAAGAAAAAGTCAGGAATACGCGAATTTGTAATATTTTTATTGATAGTTGTTGTTTTTGCTTTTGTTTTCAAATTCAAAATTACTCCGGGAAACCAACATGAGTTTGAGAAAGAATATGTCGATAAAACAACGCCTATTCCCTCGTCAGAGATAGAACCCGATTCCTCTGTTTCTATATCTCTCGATAAACTAAACAGTACTAATGCGATCCTAATTCGTTTAGAAGATCAAACTATTCTGATGCAAAAAAGTAGCGAAGAAAAGATCTATCCTGCTTCGTTAACTAAAATGATGACAGCTATTGTTGCAATAGAAAATTTGACAAATTTGCAGAAAGAAATACAACTAACCCATTATACCTTTAATGGTCTTTATAGTGCCAATGCTTCTATGGCTGGTTTCCAGCCAGGTGAGAAGGTTAGGGCTATTGATCTTTTATACGGGGTGATGCTTCCAAGTGGTGCAGAAGCTTGTATTGGTCTTGCGGATCATATTGCTGGTTCGGAGCAAAATTTTGTAACGATGATGAATCAAAAGGCGGCAGATCTAGGGATGTACAACACTCATTTTGAAAATACCACCGGACTTCACAATGAAAACCACTACACAACAGTGAAAGATCTGGCTGTTCTTCTAAGCTATGCTTTGCAAAATGATACTTTCAGGGAAATTTTTACTTCGTCTCGTCATTCCACACAACCCACGAATAAGCACCCTGGAGGGATAACCTTTAACAATACCATGTTTGAAAAACTCAACAATCAAAACATTATTGATGGAGAAATTTTAGGAGGGAAAACTGGATATACCGATGAAGCTGGTCTGTGTCTTGCGAGTCTTGCCAAAGTGGATCACAAAGAATATATATTGATTACAGCTGGTGCAAAAGGAGATATCTATTCTGAACAGTATAATATTACCGATGCATTAGTTGTATACAATAGAATCGGGAAACAATAAGTTTTTCATAAGATTTTATTAAGGTGTTGATATGTTCCCGCCTACCGATAGTGCAAAAAGTGCCTTTGACTTGTTTCCGACTACCGACAATGTAAAAGACATCAAACCAGCCGGCTCGTTGCATGTTGAGACCGTAGTATTGATGTCAAGAGTGGAGAAATAGGAGTATTCAAAACACTGATAAATAAAGGGTTTCCAGACATTGCATTTTTCTCGCGGCAACTTTGCCGGGGATACTAAAGTCGGGAAACCCTTATTTTTATTCTTCGAGGAAACATATCAACTACCCTGAAAGTGATAGGGTTGA
>DASRQG010000106.1:0-8002 GCA_035645995.1 Mariniphaga sp.
GGTGGGGTATTCCAAAAACATCTCCAGATGCAAAACTGGCCTATGCTTTGGCACGATTCATTACGTCACGGGAAACCCAGGCAAAGGAATGTTCTCGCTTTGGTATGGTGCCGATAAGAAAAGATATTCTTAATAAACTGCCTCAGGTTTTTGATCAGGGATGGGTAGGAGATATTTTCCAGGTGTCAATAGATCAGATCGCACTAAATGAATTGACTACAGTACCTCTCGTCAAAACATATTCAGAAGTTAGTCAGAACATAATTGATGCATGGTATAAATTATCGGTAGAATATAAGGAGCAGGATGATGAATTTATGGATTTTTCTGCTATGAAAATGAGACTGGCAAGTGATTTTCTTGAAAAACAGAAAAGTTTGCTGGGAGATGATTACCCTGAGTGATTTCAAGAGAGTGCTATCTTTAGAAAATGTTAAAGAATGGTTTTTTAAAACATGGCCGATTTTTCCGGCCATGTTTTATCTAATGAGTTTTTTGGTAATTGTACTGTTTTACCTTATTGGTTTGAGCCTGAATCACCCGTCTTCAGAAATTGACTTTCCATCTTTTGCATCATTTATTGAATTGTTTGAAAATGAGTATTTTAACAGTGCTTTGATCAACACAACGCTATTTATGATATTAGGTACTCCTCTCGAATTGATAACTGGCTTGTTTCTGTCTTTCCTGATTTTCAGAAGTTTTTTTATGAGGGGTATTATCCGGAGTTTGTTTTTAATTCCATTGGCGCTTCCTGCACTTGTGACTGCAATGTTGTTGTTTGTGCTGTTTGATTTTCCGGGTGGGCATATTAACCATATCATAACAGGGGGTTATTCCTGGTTTCCCCAGGTATTTGATCAACCGATTAACTGGCGTGGTTCAAAATCTTTTTCAATGGCTATCGCTTTATTTGGTAAGATATGGCGGGATATGCCAATTTCAATGTTAATATTACTGGCTGGCATAAATAATATCGATCCGGAGTTGTTTGATGCTGCAAAAACAATGGGTGCTTCATTTAGAAAGCGTGTTGTTCATGTAATTATGCCGCTTATGATACCCTCGATTTCGGTTGTTTTACTCCTGCGTTCAGTAGAGATGTGGAAGGAGTTTATATTTCCTTTTGTTCTGGCAGGTCGATATCATTTACTTGGTACTCTTATTGATTTTTATTATAATGAAATTGGTAATTCGCATATGGCAGCAACAGTTGCGATTGTCATGGTAATCTGTATTGTTATTTCTACATTAATATTAATGAAAACTCTTGAATTAATTCAAAAGTTAATTGTGAGCCGTTGAATGATTATTTCTAAGCAATCTCCAGTATCAATCAGCAGGCGAATGCTGTGGTTTACTGGAGTCATTTGCGCACTTGTTATTGTTATTGGTCCTGTGTATTTGCTTTTGAAATATTCTGTAAGCGATATTAACAGTATAAATACAGGTGGTAGCCCGGTTCCAATGTGGCCATATAATCCTACTCTACAGGCTTATGTGTATCTCTTTTCAGACAGCCACTTTTACCAGGTGCTTTTAAATAGTCTATTCATATCATTATTTACTATTATATTGGGTATGGTACTGGGAATACCTGCATCGTATGTTCTTGGAAGATATAAAATTCCAGGTCGAAAAGTGCTATTGTTGATGATAATATCTGTACGTTTGTTTCCAGATATTGCTTCAGTGATACCTGTTGTAGAATTTTTTATTAAATTCGGTATGCATCAGACTTATCTGGGTGTCATACTTGCGCATACACTTTTGGCATTACCATATATCATTTTTATTGGTGCAGGAGCTTTTGAATCAATTCCCGATGATTTGGAAGGGCAGGCAATAATTTTGGGAGCTAATCGATTTCAGACCTTTTTTAAAATATTGTTTCCGCTTGCAATGCCGGGTCTGGCAGCAGCAGCGATTTATACATTCCTTTTATCGTGGGACGAGTTTATATTTTCGTATTTTTTAATGCTGGGGAAGCAGGAAATTTACACTTTGACATTGTACTTAAATGGAATTAAATATGCTGAACCGCAAAATTTGCTTGCGGCGATTTCTGTTTGTTTAAGTATACCGGTAATAGCTTTCAGTTTTATGGTACAAAAGTATATGGTTGCAGGAATTTCTGCAGGTTCGGTTAAATAGAGTAATTTGTATGGCAGACGTTGTTATTCGTTCACTGTTTAAAAAATATGGTAATCATAGGGTTATTGAGAATTTAAATCTGGAGATTCATGATGGAGAGTTTGTTACCTTGCTTGGACCATCAGGTTGTGGGAAAACGACTTTATTGAGGATGATTGCTGGATTGGAGCTAATAGATAGTGGCGAGTTATTTATTAATGGAAAGCTATACAACCGTATTCCACCACAGAAACGTTCGCTGGCTATGGTTTTTCAGAGTTATGCACTTTTTCCTCATATGACAGTGAGAAAAAATATCTATTTTGGAATGAAAATAAAGAAGTTATCAAAATCTGAAATGAACAGAAAATTTGAATGGGTAATCAATTTGTTGCGTTTAAAAGAGCTTGAAAATCGGTTGCCGCGAGAAATTTCGGGAGGACAGCGCCAAAGAGTTGCATTGGCAAGGTCACTTGTTCTTGATCCTGAGGTTTTATTGCTGGATGAACCCCTTAGCAATTTAGACGCTGCATTAAGAGAAACTGCATCTGAAGAATTGAAAAGAGTTCATCGGCAATTAGGAAAAACAATAATATATGTTACTCATAATCAGGTCGAGGCAATGACAATGAGTGAACGAATTGCACTTTTCAGGTTTGGAAGAATAGAGCAATATGATAAGCCAAGAGTACTTTACGATTCACCGGCAACTGTTTTTTCGGCGGAATTTATTGGAAGTCCAAAAATGAATTTTTATGAAGGTGAAATAGAAATAAGAAATAATGTTGCTGGAATAAAAACAGATTTGGCATTTTTAAAACTTGATAAAGAAAGAGAAAAAACGATTTTTTCAATGCCGGGCCGCAAGATTCTGGCAGGCATAAGACCACAAACTATTTATTATACCGGGCATTTACTAAGAAGGCGTTATACCGACACAGAAGTTGAGATACTAGCGGAACTGGTGGAAAATATGGGAGACAGGAGTCTGGTCGTTGGTCGTACAGAAGCCGGATCATTAATAAGATTTATAATTACCCGTGAAGAAAAAATAGACCAGGATAAAAGAATGAAAATCTTTATAGATGGAAGGCGGATACACATTTTTGATCCAATTACACAGTTGAACATTTTTAGATAAGATGGTACGATATGAACAGATTATTTAGTATTCAAAAAAAAGATTTGATAATTTCCCGGGTTCAAACACTCCTTATAATCGTTGCGTTGGTGTTTATTTCCTGCAGCGGGGAGAGTGATGAAAAGGCAAGAGAAAAGCTGGAAGTTATTCTCAATGATGACCTTAAGGCTATAATTGAAGGGGTCGATTCGCAAAACCTTATTGATGAGCCATATTATGATATGGTTCTATATCAAAATTATGATGAAGGCAATTATTCAAAAAGAGCTGTGGCGGATTTTTATTTCTTGAAAGATGTCGATGTTAAAATTATCAGAAAATACCGCTACCACAGGGTACACCGGATGTGGGATAGATATTATAATGAGTATAGTTTTCTACCCGATACATCTGATACTAACCAGAAGAAATAATCAATATTTTTCAATTTATTTAATATTATTTGTAATTACACCTGCTTTTACAGAATTTCGGTTGCCTGATGAAATTCATGGGCTGGCATTTTCTGCTATTGAAAATATCTACAATAATGATCTAAAAAAAGCGGAAGAAGAAGCAAAAGAGATTATAAAAAAATTCCCTGAATCACCCGCTGGATATTTCTTCTATGCTGTAATACTGGATTTTTGGATGATTCATTATCAGTCTAACGAAAAAGAGAATGAGTTCTATCGTTATTGTGATTTGGCGATAGAGAAAAGTGAAAAAATTTTGCAAAAAAATCCATCTGATGAGTGGGCAATCTTTTTTATGGGGGGAGCAGATGGCTACAAAGGAACTTATGAGGCTCGTTATGAGCGGTGGATTACAGCTTTCAGATATGGATGGAAAGGTGTATCTGTTCTTCTGGAACTTCAGGAAAAAGATACAAAAATAACCGACATTTATTATGGTATAGGCAGTTATAATTACTGGCGCAGTGCAATGATGAAAACATTGTGGTTTATGCCATCAATAAATGACAAGCGTCAGGAAGGAATAAGGATGCTTTATGAAGCGCAGAAAAAAGGGGTCTATACAAAAATTACTGCTTCGGTAGCTTTGATTGATATTCTGATAAATGAAAAACAGTATGCACAGGCATTGCAAATATCACAGCAACGTCTTTCTGAATATCCGGATGCATTGATTTTTAAATGGGGCCAAGCTAGATCGCTATTCGGGCAGAATAGGTTTGATAAAGCATTGGAGGTATATAAAACTATTTTGAACAAGGTGGAATCTGATCCCCAGAATAATCATTACAATGCAGCAATCTGTCATCTCGAGATGGCTAAAATTTATCAAAAGCTTGCAGATCATGAAAAAGCGATTTTAGAGTGTAACAGAATGAAATATTATAATTTTGACAGTGATGTCGAGAAACGGCTTGATAAATATTTTAATGAGGCAAAGAGTATAGCACGTGATGCAATGCAGGCCCAAATAAAACAGAAAAAAGAATAAAATCGGTAGTGTAAAAAAAAGAAAAGCAGAAAACTGTTTTGTTTTCTGCTTTCTGTAATCCTGAATAAAAATTTATCTGGTTACTGTAAATTTCCGTACATTTGTGATATCATCAGATTGAAAGCGAAAAAGGTATGTGCCAGGTACTGTTTTCATCAGTGGAATAGTATGGTCTCCTTTTGTTAGAATGCCGCTTCGGTTTAACTGCTTTTTACCAACAATATTATAGATATCTATATTGTATGAGCAATTTTTGGGTATATAAACTTTAAAGAAAAGCTGTTTGCCAGAGACAATGTTCCATTTAAGATTTCTGACTAATGCTATACCAGGGTTTTTAGAAAATTTCTGTATGTGAGTTCCATCTCCGGCGATTACTATAAGCCGTGACAGCGAATCTTCTTTTACGCATTGGTACGTTCCGTACATGTCTGGAGTTATTGAATCAATTGTAAGCAGTTTCCCGTTTTCTCCGATTTCCTGATTGTTTTTTTTCCATTGATAAGGTCCGCTCAACCAGAGCGCATCAAAAATAAACTTTGAAGCCATAGTCTTGTTGTCTGGAAGAGTTATTGTCTGATTATTATTGCCAATGAGGGTGTTTTTTTCATTAGTCCATATACCATGGTTTTCTACATTCCCTTGGATATTGGTCCAGAGCCTATACCCATCCGGGTTGTTTCTTATTGTTCCGTTGTTGATAATGTCGTTATTAATGTTAAGTGTTACCCAGCCAAGATCAGGGCCATTTTGAAGAATGCCGCTAACTGTTACCTGGTCATTAAAATGTACATTGGCATCGTTAATTGTAACCTCCCCGCCAAGTGTCACAGGTCCATTGAATGTAATTGTTTTGATTATAACAGAATCGTAACAATAGAATGTATCGACATTTTCAAGAATTGCATTAAATAAAACAGTTTTCCCTTTTAGAGTCATGTTGTGAGATTGCATATCAATGGTTCCATTAAAATATTCTCCATCCATGGATCCTGTGCAGTCAAAATTTTCACCATTAACAGTTATATCAGATGCTGCTATAAGGGGACAAGTATCAGAAGCCAGCTTGCTGCCTGTGCTGGATTTGTATATTGTACCACAAAATTCTTTTCCTTCAGTCTGACTGATTGTTTGAGGTTGTAAGGAAACGAATCCGGTTCTTGTTACTTTCCAAATGCCATTATTGACAACATCTCCGTAAAGGTCGAGCCATAGTTCATAATTATCCGGATTGTTACGAATTATCCCGTTATTTACAAGGTTCCCTTTAAATTTTGGTGTAACCCAGCTGAGGTCATTTCCTCCGTTTTGTAAGATTCCTGTTATTATTACATCTCCATTGAAGGTAACATCGCTATTTGTTACAGTAATGCATCCATCAAGTTCTATTTCATTTTCAGCAGAGATGTTTTTCAGTGATGAAGAGTCTTGACCAGTAAGCTTTGTAACATTTTTTAATATTGATCTGGTAAGTTCGGTTTTACCTTTTATTGTCAAATTATGGTTATTCATATCAAGAGTTCCCCAGAAGTACTCTCCATCCTTACTTCCTTGTCCATCAAACTGATTCATGTTCAAAATCAGATCTGATTGTGCTACCAAAGCAAAAGAGCTTGCAGCAGTAGTCTCGCTGCTATGTTTTTGGAAGCATCCACCAAATTCTACGCTGTCGTTTTGGCTAATATTTTGAACAGTTTCAGAAACAAGATGAGTGTATTCAGGAGTCCAGATTCCGTTATTTTCGATATCACCTGCGAGATTAAGCCAAAGTCGGTATCCTTCCGGGTTATCACGAATTGTTCCATTGTTAATGATTTTGTCATTAACTGTTAAAATTACCCAACTAAATTCATCGCCTCCATTCTGGAAAATTGCTCCTTGGGAAACGGTTATACTGTTACAAGAATTGCTTTTGGTCATAGATACGGTTCCGTTTATTATAATATCATCGTTTTCATCAGGAACAACGTTTCCGATCCAGGTTGTGGAATTTTCCCATATTCCACCACTGGAACTGGATTCGATTGTTGCAGAAAAAGCGTAATTTGAAAAGAAAGTAACAAAAAGCATTAGTTTTGTAGTTTTTGACATCATGACTCCATGTAAAAAAGGTTGATAATGTTTATTATTTATAATGGTATAAACCGTATAAATTGTTTTTAAACGTTTTTGTTTAACTGGTACAAAAATTCACCAAAGCAATAAGTGAGATATCTGCATTATGCAAGCGACTATTGTTTCTCTTCCATATAAGAGAATCTGTGCAGATTTTATATTTCATAACCCGTATCATTCGATTCAGCTTATTGTTATTGGAGATGAAAAAATTCTGAATAACCTTTATTAGATTGGTATTGCTTGACAATATTAAAGGTGTATGGATGAAGAGTAAAATAATTATACTCTAAATTTTCTTTTTGGGCTATAAAATTATAGAGAGAGTTAGTATATTTTAAAATTATTAAAACAAAAAAGATGATTATCGGGGCAGGCGTTTTGTGTGAAGAAGTGAAAAGGATACTGTTTCTGTACTCGCGATACAGGATCTGAATCGTTATATGCTTTTTTGCCAACACCTGTTCAATATATGTCAGATCTGGTAATGGGACTTTAGAGTTTCCATGCAATGCAGGTATCTTTTCCGGAAAAACAGACCTTTCAAGCTGCTCATCTGTAATATCCGGTGGCAACTGCCACGGTAAACCAGAAGCCTTGAAATGTGCACAGGTATTGTAAACACAGTTCTTTGATTTCCTGACTGCTAAAACAGTGTTTTCGAGGCTTAGTCCATGAGTATAACGATGGGTAAGTATTTCACGAATCTTGCGCATAGGCGTCCTTTTTCTAAACATTCCGCTTCCTTCCTTCCTTCTTTTGAAAAAAGCAGAATATCGGCTATGGTGAACGCCTTCTGGTAACGGATCTATTAAACGGTCAGTTTGAGTGATAAATGTCGGTCATTTTCAATGATAATAAGCGGTCATTTTCGGTGAGAATTGTCGGTCACTTTGAGTGATAACGGGCAAAATAAACAAGGGGGAAAAAAAGTGAAAAGAAAATACCCTATCAACAGAATTTAATGTGGTACTCTAAATTATTATACTGACATTTAGATTACAAAACAATTCTGGAGGCGTATTCATTTTTGAAAAATTCTTTGGCATTCCACATCAAAATCAACTGTAATCGGTTTTGACTTTGGTGGTACAGGTATTTCAAAACAAAAAATTGGTCTTATTGAAAGCAAAGAGTGCGGTTTACCAATAACAAAATTAGACATGT
>DASRQG010000107.1:0-9368 GCA_035645995.1 Mariniphaga sp.
TCAAGTGATGATTGTACTTGTAGCCCTGCAGGTCTTACACCTTCTTCCTGAATGCAAAAAATATAAATATTATCGGTTTCGGGAAAGGTTGGATATTGAGTTGGAATATCGGCGTTTGACCCTGGTGCAGATAACTGCCCCGTCGCATTAGCGGTAATCAATAACATCAATATACAAACCGGAAAAAAATATATGTTCTTAAATTTCATAACTACGAAGATGCATTATGCTACAATATTAACGTATAATTTTTATTTAATTGTTTGTGAATCTCCAAAAAATGGTCAAAAAGAGATGGTGTAGTATATTTGAGTTAAAAATTTAAATAGTACGCTTATTTGTCTGTAATTTGAAGGATGGTGAACTAACTTAAAAGTAAAGATGTCGAAAATTGATCTGTAGAAAGATGGGATTCCGGTAAACAACTTATACTTTTGTCTTTTTATTTGAAATTGACTTCAATGGTTTTGGATTACCTTAAAGAATTAAATAAAGCACAACATGAGGCAGTAGTGTCAACTGAAGGTCCTTCACTTATAATTGCCGGTGCAGGATCAGGGAAAACACGCGTGCTTACATACCGGATAGCTCATTTATTAAAGCAGGGAGCCAGGCCTTCAACCATTCTTGCCCTTACCTTTACAAATAAGGCAGCGAAGGAGATGAAGGAGCGTATCGGACAGGTGATGGGGGAGAGGGTAGCCCGTTATTTGTGGATGGGTACGTTCCATTCTATCTTCGCACGCATTTTAAGAACTGAACATGACACAATTGGCTATCCTGCAAACTTTACAATTTACGATTCATCCGATAGTAAAAGTTTAATCAAAACGATCATTAAAGGTTTTCAGTTAGATGATAAAACCTATAAACCGGGAGCTGTGGCTTCACGTATTTCGATGGCTAAAAATAACCTTCTTACGCCTGCTGCTTATGCTCAAAATACTGATATAAGAACGGCGGATAAGAGTATGAGAATGCCCCAGATTTCGGAAATATATAAAGAATATGTGAAAAGATGTAGGTTGGCTGGTGCGATGGATTTTGATGACTTACTTCTGATTACTAACCTGCTTTTTCGTGACCATCCGGATATTCTGGAGAAGTATCAGCAGCATTTTGATTATGTATTGGTCGACGAATATCAGGATACCAATTTTGCGCAATATCTGATCGTTAAAAAACTTGCTGCTGTTCATAAAAATATTTGCGTGGTGGGCGACGATGCACAAAGTATTTATTCCTTCAGAGGTGCACGGATAGAAAATATTCTTAGCTTTCAGAAAGACTACCCCGAACATAAGCTGTTTAAATTGGAGCAGAATTACCGTTCAAGCCAGACCATTGTAAATGCCGCCAATAGTATCATAGCAAAAAATAAACGACAAATTCCAAAGAAAGTTTTTTCAGAAAATAGTTTGGGCAAGAATATCAAGGTTATTACAGCTCTTACGGATAACGAGGAGGGGTTTTTGGTAGCCCGGGAGATTGCTGAAACTCAATTGCGTGAACATTATAAGCATATGGATTATGCAATTTTGTATCGTACCAATGCACAGTCCAGGATATTTGAAGAAGCTTTGCGAAAAAGAAATATTCCTTATAAGATATTTGGGGGGTTAAGCTTTTATCAACGGAAAGAGATAAAGGATATCTTGGCATATTTCAGGTTGGTAATAAATCCTTGGGATAACGAAGCTTTAAAGCGTATTATTAATTATCCGGCACGTGGTATTGGGCAAGCAACCTTAACTAAGCTTGAAGCGGCTGCCCTAAATGCCGAAATTTCAATTTGGAATATCATTCAGAAACTACCTGAAAACGCTCAGGGATTAAATAAAGGCACAATTGCCAAGGTTGATAAGTTTGTTTTATTGATCCGGTCATTTATGGAAGTTGTTCAACGGGATGATGCCTGGGATGCAGCTAAGTATATTGCTGTGCACACAGGCATTCTGAAGGATCTGAACAGCGATAAATCTCCCGAAGGTTTAAGCAGACAACAGAACCTAGAGGAGCTGCTAAACGGTATTCAGGAATTTAGCATCAATGCCCTTGAGGAAGGTAATCCCTCTAAACTGGAGAATTTTCTGGAAGATGTGGCTTTGTTGACTGATCAGGATACAGAGAAGGATGAGGATAAAGATAAAGTTACGCTAATGACTATTCATTCTGCTAAAGGGCTGGAGTTTAAAAATGTCTTTATTGTGGGGCTGGAGGAAAAACTTTTTCCATCATCAATGGCAGATGAACGGCTTTCAGAGGATGCTATTGAAGAAGAACGCAGATTGTTTTATGTGGCTGTTACAAGGGCCCGGGAAACTGTGTGGTTCTCACATGCCAGCCAGCGTTATAAATGGGGTAACCTGGAGTTCTGTTCGCCAAGTCGTTTCCTGATTGAAATGGATGAAAAGTATTTAACTGGTGGCTTTGAATACAATACGGCTTCAGCTGGAATTTCAAGAGGTTATAAAGCTCGTACTCTTCTACAGGAAACCGAAAAGCCAAAGTTTCGTAAGCCATACAAGCCAGAAGCTTTTGCAGCAAACAGATCTGCTCATCAGGGGAATGGTAAAACTGTTGCCTTTGATGCTGATAACCCGGATAAGATATTACAGGGAATGGTGGTTGAACATCAGAGATTTGGTGTGGGGAAAGTATTGAAAGTGGAAGGCACAGCACCTGACAGAAAGGCAACAGTGTTTTTTCATAATGCAGGTCAAAAGCAGTTACTGCTTAAGTTTGCTAAACTAAAAATTAAGGATTAGGGGCGTTTCCCTGAAACAAAAAGGTCAAAATTGCGTTTTGCAAAGAAATCATTAGATTTGCAAAGAAATGATAAGTGGATACCCCCTCATTTATTATCTATAAAAGAAAGAGAAATTAATATTCAATTCATGGATTACAATACGAAAAGGAAAAAACTTCCAATGCCGGAATATGGAAGAAATATACAAAATATGGTCGACTATTTAATGACCATAGAAGACAGAACTAAAAGAAATCAGATGGCTCAGGCAGTAATTGATGTGATGGGAAACCTTTATCCTTATTTACGTGATGTAGCTGAATACAAGCATAAGTTATGGGATCATATTGCCATCATGACAGATTTTAAACTTGACATAGATTACCCCTATGAACCTCCATCCCCTGATTTATTACATGAAAAGCCTAAAAGGGTTCCATACAATCAGCAAGACATAAAACTAAAGCATTATGGATTGATTACTAAAAAGCTTATTGAAGCTGCCATAGAAATGGAAGGTGAAGAACAACGTATCCTTATTGAGCAGGTTGCCAATCAAATGAAAAAGTTGTACATGGCATGGAATAAAGATTCGGTTGAGGATGAAAAAATTTTTATGGACCTTGAAGAAATCTCAGAAAACAAGTTAAAGGTACCCAGAGATATTAAACTTACTGATGCAAAAATTGCTTCACCGACACCAACTAAGAAAAAGAAAAAGAAAAAATAGTTTTATTTTATGTCAACCTTTCTTGTTGAAGGCGGTATCTCTTTGAAAGGAGAACTTGAACCACAAGGTGCAAAAAATGAGGCACTACAGGTAATTTGTGCCACATTGTTAACCAAAGATGAAATCATAATCAGCAACATCCCTGAAATTAGTGATGTGCTAAAACTTATTGATATTCTTAAAGGATTGAGCGTTGTGGTGGAGCGTCTGCAGAAGGGTGTATTTAGTTTTAAGGCTGCAGATGTTGACTTATCTTATCTTAAGACCAAAACATACGCACAACAGGCAGCCAGCCTTCGTGGATCAGTTATGATTGTTGGTCCCTTGTTGGCACGTTTCGGACAGGGATTTATCCCTCAGCCCGGTGGTGATAAAATAGGAAGAAGGAGAATCGATACCCATTTTTCAGGTTTACAAAAACTGGGAGCTCAATTTGATTTTGATATAAAAAATCAATGGTATTCAGTTCATGCTTCTGGTTTGAAAGGGGCTTATATGCTTTTGGAAGAAGCGTCAGTTACAGGAACCGCTAATATCCTTATGGCAGCTGTGATGGCGGAGGGTACAACTACTATCTATAATGCAGCTTGTGAACCATATATTCAGCAACTGTGCAAGATGTTGGTTTCAATGGGAGCGAAGATTTCCGGCATAGGTTCCAATTTGCTAAACATCGAAGGTGTTGGTTCTTTATCAGGATGTCGACATAAGGTACTGCCAGATATGATTGAAGTTGGCAGTTTTATTGGGCTTGCGGCAATGACTGATTCGGATATTACCATAAAAAATGCAGGAATTGACAATCTTGGCGTTATTCCATCCTCTTTTGCCAGGCTTGGTATTAAAATAGAAAAGCAGAATGATGATTTGATCGTTAGAAATAACCATCATTATGAGATTGAAAATTATATTGATGGTTCAATTATGAGTATTTCTGATGCTCCCTGGCCTGGGCTGACTCCTGATTTATTGAGTGTGTTATTGGTTGTTGCAACACAGGCAAAGGGTAGTGTGCTTATCCATCAGAAAATGTTTGAAAGTCGGTTGTTTTTCGTAGATAAGTTAATTGACATGGGGGCTCAGATTATTTTGTGTGACCCGCACCGTGCCACAGTTATTGGACTCAACCGTAAGCAGGCCTTACGAGGCACAGTGATGACCTCCCCGGATATACGTGCCGGTATTGCTTTGCTTATTGCAGCTCTGTCTGCTGATGGACAGAGTACCATTAATAACATCGCACAAATCGACAGAGGTTACGAAGACATAGAAAAACGACTGCAAGCTATTGGAGCAGCAATTTCCAGAATATAATCTTTTATAATTATTTGAGGTTTAATTAAGCCGGATAAACCTTCATTTATTACCCTTCTTATTATTTTTTATATTTTTGACGCCTGTTAACTTAAAACATAATCATGAGACGAATATTCATAATAATCACACTTATAGTTTTGAATGGTATCAATGTGTTCTCCCAGCCTAAAACAGGAATTAATGTTGGGGATATAGCCCCTGATCTTGAAGGAGAATCATTCACAGGTGAAACCTATAGTTTGTCGGATTTAAAAGGGAAAGTTGTGTTACTTGATTTTTGGGCTTCCTGGTGCAGGCCATGCCGAATTGAAAATCCGGTAATTGTGGATTCATATAGAAAGTTTAAGGATAAGAATTTTGAGAATGGTACTGGCTTTACCGTCTTCAATGTTTCACTTGATAGAACAAAGGAAGCATGGGTAAAGGGTGTTGAAGACGATAATCTTGAGTGGCCTTATCATATCAGCGATCTTGAAGGGTGGTACTCAAAACTTGCAGCAATTTATGGTGTTCGACAAATTCCTGCTAATTTTTTAATCGATGGCAATGGAATAATAATTGGGCGTAACTTAAAAGGGGAAACACTTAATTCCACTCTTGAAAAAATCGCCAAGTAGTCATGTTTTAATGTATTTAATTCAAATTTTGACATCTATTCATATATTAATGCCAAATTGTCTTTAATATACTATGATGGCAAATATTTTGATAACTAAGGTGGGAATTAATTTGAAATAACTATGGCAGAGGATAAAATGAAGAATAAAGCAGAAAACAGTAAAACTTCAAAAAATAAAACTAAAAACCAGGAGCAAGAGGAAAACTCAACTAAGATTAAAGATCAGGTGGAAACCCCTGAGGTTGAGGAAGAAGTTGTAGTGGAAGAAACACAAGATGACAATGATACCTCCTCCGACGATAAAATTAATGAATTGGAGAAAAAAATAGAAGATTTGTCAGACAAGCACCTTCGACTACAGGCCGAGTTCGACAACTATAAAAAACGCACTTTACGTGAAAAAGCTGATCTTATTAAATCAGGTGGAGAAACGGTACTAAGTGGAATTTTACCTGTAATCGATGATTTTGAACGAGCTATTGTTTCCTTAGATAAATTACCTGAAGATGATCCTGGTAAGCAGGGCACAGTGCTAATTTATAGTAAGTTCAAGGAGTTTTTAAAGCAGAATAATGTAAAAGAAATAGAAGCTCTGAACGGTGAATTTAATGTCGATTATCATGAAGCAATTACAAAAATTCCTGCACCTGAAGAAAAACTAAAGGGGAAGGTAGTAGATGTTATCCAAAAAGGATATTTACTGAATGACAAAGTAATCCGCTATGCTAAAGTGGTGGTAGGAGAATAAATATTTAAAAGATGGCTAAAAGAGATTTTTACGAAATATTAGGAGTAAGCAAATCAGCATCAGCAGATGAAATAAAAAAAGCGTACCGGAAAAAAGCATTGCAGTTCCATCCGGATAAAAATCCGGGAGATAAGGAAGCTGAAGAAAAATTCAAAGAAGCTGCAGAAGCTTATGAGGTGCTTAGTGATACAAATAAACGGCAACGATACGATCAGTTTGGACATGCAGGCGTTGGCGGTGCTGCAGGTGGTGGCAACTATGGTGGCTTCTCTGATATTGAAGATATATTCTCTGCTTTTGGTGATATTTTTGGTGGTCACTTTGGCGGTTTCGGAGGCTTTGGTGGTAGCCGTGGAGGCGGTGGCCGAAGGGTGAACAGAGGTTCAGACCTACGGGTAAAAGTAAAACTTAATCTGACTGAAGTTGCCAACGGTGTCGAGAAGAAGCTTAAGGTAAAAAAGTATGTAACTTGTCAGCACTGTAGCGGTTCAGGTGCAAAAGATGAATCATCTTATACCAACTGTTCAACCTGTAGAGGGTCAGGTCGTGTAACCAGAGTGGCAAATACATTGCTTGGTCAAATGCAAACTACATCTACTTGTCCTAACTGTCAGGGAGAAGGCCAAATAATTACTGATAAATGTCCGCATTGTGCCGGTGAAGGTGTGTTGAGGGATGAAGAGGTAATTACTGTGAAGATTCCTGCAGGTGTTGGAGAGGGAATGCAAATGACTGTTACAGGTAAAGGAAATGCTGCCAGACGTGGCGGAATAAATGGTGATTTATTGGTTGTAATAACTGAAGAAGACCATCCGGAACTAATACGCGATGGAAATAATCTAATTTATAATTTGTTCCTTTCATTTCCGGAAATAACATTAGGTACTACTGCTGAAATACCAACAGTAGAAAGTAAAGTGAAGGTGAAAATAGAGCAGGGTACTCAACCTGAGAAAATCCTTCGATTAAGGGGTAAGGGACTTCCTGATGTAAATGGATACGGAACAGGTGATTTACTCGTTCGTATTCATGTCTGGATTCCAAAGAAACTTAATCCGGAAGAGAAAAAAGTATTGGAGAAACTAATGAATTCACCTACTTTCCAGGATGGCCCTTCCTCTTCTGAGAAGAGCTTTTTTGAGAAAATGAAAGATATTTTTTGAAAACAGAGAGAGCCATCAAGTTGATGGCTTTTTTTATGTCTTATCGATACCTTGTGTTGTGATAACCCCATCCTAGTCTATCTCCATATCTTGTCCAAATGCAGACCATAGCTTTAAACGTAATTACAGGTCGATGACTGGACTTGGACTGGACTTGGTATGGAGAAGAATACTTTTTTTGAACTAAAAGCAGGTGATGGAAACAAGCAGTTTTAATTGTTGAAACTGGTTTGATTGAGTAATTTGGGGTAAGTTTTTCAATCATTTAAAATCGTATTTTTACAATTCGTAAATAGTGTATTTGGAGTTTGTTAATGATCATGTAGTAATCAGTTACTAAATATTTGTCTGTAGTATGGATATCAATATAAGAAAGCTGGAACAACAATTTCATGCTGATGGCTACCGTTTGGGAATGCAAGCTGCTGAAAAGGGTCTGTCGGAAAATGAACTTAATGAAGGTGTTAGGGTCCTTTATGCATTGGTCGATCAAGTTATTGAAGCTTTTACCAGGTATGCGGAACTTCATCAAAATGCACCTGACTGTAAAAGGGGATGCAGTTGGTGTTGCCATCAGCCGGTGTTTGCTAACTCGTATGAATTAGATGCCCTTAGCACTTACGTGGGGAGAAATTTTTCGGAAGAAGCACAAACCACCTTGGTTGAAAAGGCGTCCAATAAATTAACTTTAACTAAAAGCTTAGCAGGGGAAAAACTGCTTAATTCAAAGCACCCGTGTCCACTGCTTATAGATGGAGCTTGCAGTGTTTATGATGTGCGGCCTGTAGCATGTCGTATTTATCTTTCGTCGAATGTTAATACATGCAGGCAGTTTTACTATGATCCGGCAAATCCTGACTCAGTTCCGGTATTATTAGATATTCCGATGCGCCTGGGAAGGATGATCAATGAAGGATTTGGTGCAGCACTTAAGGCAAATGGTGTGAAGGTGCAAGAATTGAGAATAGAAGAGGGGCTTGCAAATCATAAAAATACAAGCCCTTGATCGTTCTGCAGTACTATTATTCTACGTCAAAATGTACTCCTGCTTCATTAAACTTTTCTTCAAGGAAATCAGGAGCAATAGGTTTTCCGTTCCGGGTAAGTACAGAGGTAATACGCGCATTAATCATTAGTTTTTCATCTTCTTTACGGAAGATCTGTTGTTTAAAAACTACACGTAGCCGTCCATGTTTAGCCATTTTAAGCCGAATTAGAAATTTGTCACCGGGCCTGAGTGGAAATTTGTAATCAATTTCAGCACGAATTACAACGGCATCAATACCTTGTTTATGCAATTCAGCAAAGCTCAAATTTACTTTTTCTAAAAACTTATGTCGACAATGTTCCAGATAGTTTTGGTATACAGAGTTGTTAACGATACCCTGGATGTCGCACTCATAATCGCGGACATCCAGTTCCAATTCAAAGTCAAAATCCTTCATTTTATATTTAGATGCTTAATAATAATATGGGTAAATATGATTAAAAATTACTCTTTATGATTCCGCTTTTGGATACCTGCCAAACAATTTAACGAAAAAACGGTGAAAACGATGAGGGCCTTTTACCGGATCAACGAACATGAGGATGCATTTTTTAGATATAAGAGGTATTCCGGCATCTTCAATAGTTCGTATGGTATCAGGTGTTTCCGACATTTGTTGGATCCATATTCTTTGAATGCCGTTTTTAACAGCTTCAGCAGCTATATCCTGTGAATTATTCTTGTTTGTGACGATAAACAGGTGCTTTACATCTGCCGGCAAATCTGAAATTGAAGCATAGCATTTTCTTCCTTGTATCTCATCGGCAAAAGGATTGACGGGAAAAACTTCAAATCCTTTTTCAAGCAGTTCTTTCATTACAACACTTCCAAATTTTTTTGAATTTCGGGAAGCACCTGCTACAGCTATTTTATTTGTATTAAGAAATGCGTTGATTTCGTTAAGGGTAACAGGATTTTTACTTATTGTAGTTTCCATAGTTAAAGAAGATTTGATGTGAAAATTCAAAGTTACCTCACTTTTTTTTGAAAACTT
>DASRQG010000108.1:0-3120 GCA_035645995.1 Mariniphaga sp.
AATCAACTGGTGTATATTTTGCCAATTTGCCATCTGATTCATCTTTGCCCTCTCTTCCCGGAGCAATCATAGATTCAATAAAAAGCGAAGAACCTTTAATGATCGGAGAATTTAAAGATGCTAACAATAATAAATATGTAATGGTCGTAAACCTGAGTGTTGAACGTTCTACAAATTTTTCCTTTTCAACGAAATCCGGTAAAGAAAAAGTTTTCCTTGTGACTCCTGTAGAGAAAGGTTTGGAACCTGTTTTAAGGGATCGCGATATAAACAACCATAAAAATATTTATTGGCTTACCGCAGGAGAGGGTGTTTTAATTAAGCTTGAATCCTGAATGTACCTGAATAAAGATTTACAAAATAAAAACACCATCAGGTTAGCATGCATTTAGATCCTATGAATTTCTGATGGTGTATAGACAACTTTATACATTAATGCAAATTGAATTACAGGAATTACATATAATTACCAGTATAGAGAATAATTTTCCCGGCTAAACAAAAATTATAATAAATGAAGAAATTAATGACCAACTTTTATCCTTTTGTACTGATTCTATTAATAGGGATATCATTCAGTGATAATGCTTATGCAGCTGGATCAGATGTGAATAAACAGCAGGAAAAGTCAATCAAAATTTTAACTGTGGGGAATAGTTTTGCTGACAATGCTTGTCAGTGGCTGGAGCCAATTGCAGCATCAGTTCCCGGTTATAACATTTCAGTTACCAAAGCAAATATTGGTGGTTGTTCCTTAGAAAAGCATGTAAGTGTAATAGAAAGTTGTAAAAATAATTCGGAATCAAAACCTTATTATAAAAAATACTGTCTGCAAGACCTATTGGTGAAGGATGAATATGACTATATTACTATTCAACAGGTGAGTACGCTCAGTTTTAAACCTGAATCATTTCAACCTTGGGCAGATTCATTGATTTCTTATATTAAAAGATATTCCCCTGATTCAGAAATTATTATTCATCAGACATGGGCTTATGCCCCCG
Source organism: Mariniphaga sp. (assembly GCA_035645995.1). GTDB lineage: Bacteria > Bacteroidota > Bacteroidia > Bacteroidales > Prolixibacteraceae > Mariniphaga. Next base: position 1,005 of record DASRQG010000108.1, read on the forward strand.
AGTCTAAGCGATATGCAACCTGGAATATGTCACGCGAACAGATGCATGAAGGTTTGGTAGAAAGTTACAATCAGTTGGCTGATCAACTTGAACTTGAAATAATTCCGTCGGGTGAAGCATTCTATAAAGCAACTACATCTCAGGATGATATTTATTTATGGCGTAAGGATGCCCATCATGCAAATGATGAAGGTTGCTATTTGGCAGGATGTGTATGGTTTGGTAAATTGCTGAATGTTTCACCTAAAAAGGTTAATTACGTGCCGGAAGAAATGGATAATAAAACAGCTAAATTTCTAAGAAAAATGGCTCATAAAACATTAAAAGAACTATAATAATATAGCTACTAAAATTGTACTATGTATATTTAAATCTGAAGTTTCAGTTATATATCTGTTTGAAAAATAAAAATAACAAATCATGCCCAAAATAATTTTACTGTCTTTAATCTTTCTAACCAGCTGTATACAATCTTATCAGTCCGGACAAAAACCCGGTGGTCTTATGACTGATTTATTACGATCTCCTGACCAAGCAATGATAACATCACCTAATCCAACCTTTGGATGGGAATTCCCTCAGGGAGGGGTATCACAAACTGCTTGTCACATTTTAGTGGCATCTTCTCCGGAGTTGCTGCAACAGGAAAAAGCAGATCTTTGGGATAGTGGCAAAATGCAAACATCGGAGTCTGTCAATATTATTTATGATGGAAAAGCTTTAAGTCCTAACACAACCTATTACTGGAAGGTGAAAGTTTGGGGAGAAAATGATTTTGAAAGCCCTTATAGTGATCCCGTTAAATTTAATGTTGGAACATTAAGCCGGGCGGACAATGAATGGCCGGGGCAGAGTAACTGGATTGAGGTTGAGCCTGATAATTGGGTAGCAGAAGACCGGCAAATGTCAACTTTTCACCAAATAGAGCCGGTTTCATTCGAATCAGCCGGCAATAATAATTGGTTTGCTGATTTTGGAAAAGCAGCTTTTGCTACTTTAGAATTTGAGGTAGCAGCAGAGAAAGCAGGAGATAAGCTGGAATTATTTTTAGGTGAACGTAAAAATGATGATCTCACGGTAAATAAGAACCCGGGAGTTTCTAATATCGGATTTTTTAAATATGATCTTGAATTGAAGGAAGGTACACATACCTATCAGGTTGAAATTCCCCGCCACGACGCTCGTTATCCGCACAGTCAGAAGCTACCTCCTTTTTATCCTGAGGTTTTACCTTTTCGTTACGTGGAAGCAATAGGTACTGAGGGGATGAAGATCAACCGTATGACACAACTGGCATTGTTTTATTATTTTGATGATGAAGCCGTTACTTTTAATAGTTCAAACATAAATCTGAATAAAGTTTGGGATTTATGTAAGTACACCCTCAAAGCAACACCATTCCTTGGGGTATATTGTGACGGGAATCGCGAAAGAATGCCTTATGAAGCTGATGCCTATATACAACAATTAGGTCATTATTCGGTTGATCGTGAATATTCAGCAGCACGTTATACCACTGCTTTTCTTCTTTCCCATGCCAGCTGGCCTACTGAATGGCAAATGCACTCCGTAATGATGGCTCGTGAACATTATTTTTATACCGGAGATATTCATTTTCTTGAAATGGTTTATGATCAGTTAAAAAAGAAAACGCTAATTGATTTAGCACATGATAATGGCCTTATAAGCACCCGTACCGGAAAGGTTACGAAGGAATTCCTGAAGAGTATAAACCTGAATCGCAGTATGGTTGATATTGTAGACTGGCCGGCAGGAACACCTGAAGGAAAAAAACAACCCTCTAATGCAGGGCCAACTCCTGAAGGGGAGCGGGATGGATATGTTTTTACTGATTTTAACACTGTGGTTAATGCATTTCATTTTTATTCTCTGAAATGTATGGAAGAAATTGCTGAAGCCTTAGGGAAGAATGATGACCGGGAGTTTTTTTCTACACAGGCCGAAAAGGTTCGAAAAAGTATACTGGAAAATATGTTTGATAAGGAGCGTGGAGTTTTTGTTGATGGCATAGGCACTGATCACGCCAGTCTTCATGCTAACATGTTTCCTCTCGCTTTTAATATTGTTCCACAAGAAGAGATTAAAACGGTTGCTG
>DASRQG010000109.1:0-7968 GCA_035645995.1 Mariniphaga sp.
ATATTATGGAGAGTGATGTACTTAATTATTTAAAGTCAGGCTTTAATGGTTATGTTTTAAAGCCCTTTGGTGAAGAATATTTGTATAATAAAATTTGTAATTTATTAAAATTAAAAAGTAACAACAAAGCTATAATGATGGAAGGCCACGAAAATAATATACAAAATGATGGAAGAGTATTCGACACTTCATTGCTTTTAAAAACAACAGGTGGGAACATTGACTTTTTTAATAAAATGATCGATACTTTCATTGCTAATGCCATGGAGACTGCCAGGAACTTCAGGGAATTAGGAAAAGAGGAAAAGTGGACCGAAATTGGGGAACAGGCTCATAAAGCCATACCCTCATTTTCTTATTTCGGGCTGACGCAATTAGTTAATAATCTTACAAAAATTGAAAACATGGTGTTGCGGGAAAAGAATTTTAAATCAATAGGAAAGCTTGCTAAAGTAACCTCAGATGAAATAGAATCAATAATAGCTAAAGCCGAAAACGCAAAATTAAAATGATTTCTCAATAATAAGATTAAAGGGGTGTTCAGAAATTAAAACTTTTGGAATGAATATTGAGTAATTTCATAAAAATAATAAAGTGGAAAGCCATCATTCACAAAAGAATGTACTATATGTAGACTCGGAACCTTCTTTAATTGCAATGCAAAAGAAGAATTTATCTGTAAAAAATCTTGATAGTAATTTGTTTTCTTTCGGAAACATTGAAGAAGCTTTTCATTTTATAGACTCTCATGTAATCAGAAAGAACAATAAGCTCCATTATGTTATTGTAGATGAAAGAACAATGGAGGCTCAGTTTTTAAATTCAATTAATCGTTTGTGGGGATTTAAAGACTACCTAAAGAAACTCGAAATTATAATTATTGCCGACAAGCGTTCAGTGATTTCAAAAAACCATATTATGCAGTATCCTTTTGTTAGCGTTTTTATGATAAGACCCTATCCTTCAGATTATATTGAGTTTCTCATAACCGGAAGAATCTCCTGAAAATCAATACTTCACATTTATTTGAATTTTCTGTTCGCTTATTCCACAATTTGTGGAAATTCCTACCCATCCATTTCCTGCTTCCAAAGATTTTGAGTATATTTATAGGGTTGAATCCCAGCAAGTAAGAATTTAAAGCGCTCTAGACATAATGTTGGAATGCTTTTTTCATTATAAGTTTAGCATTCAATGTTTAACTTAAAAATACCCAATATTATGGAACGAAGAATAACAAGTGTATTATCAGGTTTTTTTGCAGGTGCTATTGCAGGTGCATTGGCTGGTATATTAATGGCTCCGGATAAAGGAACCCGTACACGCAGAAAGATCACTCATAGCGTGAGAAGCTCAAGTAATAATATGTCTAAAAGTATGAAAGATAAAGTTGACGAGCTTAAGCATGAAATGAATGAAATGGTTGATGAAATTAAAAAGAAACTGAATGAAGCTGAGACCAAAATGAAAGATCGGACAAGAAAAGCAGATAAAAAATCTAAAATCACTAATGATATTCCATTTGATTAACAGGTTTGGAGCCCGAACCTTAATATTTTATTATGAGCAAAGACTTAACGGATAGCATCGAGCAGCTTAATGGATCAGTAAGAAATTATATAAAGGTAAACATTGATTTAATCAAACTAACGCTTATTGAGAAAGCCGCGAAAATTGTTTCGATAGTTTACATCCTAATGGTAGTTCTGTTTTTTTTCCTGTTAATAATAGCTACCGGAATAGCTGCTTTTGCGGTTTGGTATGGAGAAACTTATAACGATTATGTGGGTGGCTTGCTCATAGCTGGTGGAGGATTATTTCTAATCACATTGCTGTTGGTGATTGTTGGCAAAAAGTTGCTTTCAAATACCATCATCAGGTCTTTTGGTAGTAAAATGTTTAAAGATGAAAAAGAATAGTGAGGGGCGAACTGATTGAATAAATTTCATTAATTACTAAAAAGGATATATGCATGAAAACCAATTTGCTGTTGCTTGATTCTTTTAAAAATATGGAATCTTTGGTTGCATATGCTTTTTCCTTTAGCCACCGTACAAACAGGCAGCTTAAAATCATTTATGTTTACGACTTCGATTTAATGCAACATGAACATAGGGTTGGATCAACCGCTGAAGCCGATCCAATTCTTGCTAATATACATGAACAGGCAAAAAAAGAATTTGAAGATGCAGAAGTAAGAATGTCGAATGTAGTGTCAGCCTACCTGAAGAATCATTCAGTTGATGTGCCTGTGGAGATTGTTGCCAGTGAAGAAAAACGGCTTGCAATTCTGGACAGGGAAGTTAGAAATAATCATGAAGTAGTTCTGCTTATTAGTAATATACAACATAATGCTGTGGCAACCGGGGGAGCACTAGGTTATTCAAATTTAATCGATAGCTTAAGATGTCCGGTTTTCGTTATTCCGGAGAAAACTAAATATGCAGCACTTCAAAATATCACTTATGCAACCAATTTTCATCCTGATGATCTTTCTACTATCAATCAGGTTAGAGAATTACTTCATTCAAACGATATGCAGGTGACGCTTCTTCATAATGGAAAAATTGCCGGTTCCGAAGAAGATTTAAAGTTGAAAGAATTTTTAGATCTTGTGGAAAGGCAGACGTGGTTTCATTCGGTAAATTCAGTTCTCATGAATGAGGAGGATTTACTTGAGGCAATTTTAGATTATATGAAAGAAAGCCATGTTGATTTATTGGTGATGTTAAATGAGAAAAAAGGATTTTTTAAAGAAATATTTAAACCGAGCAATACAAAAGATATTATTACCCATATCAATATTCCGGTATTGGTATATCATGAAAATTGAATTTGTTTGATTTAAAGTGTCTACATGAGAATAATATTAACAATTAAAAGAAAAAGATCATGAAAAACGGAACGAAAAGTACATTATTAGGATTTTTAGCCGGTGCAGCTGCCGGTGCAATTGCAGGAATTTTACTGGCCCCTGATAAAGGTAGTAATACAAGAAAAGAAATATCTAAGACTGCTAAAACTGTTTCAAAAGATGTAAGCCATACCTTTCACGATAAAGTAGAAGAACTGAAAGAACAATTGAATAAGATTGTTGCTGAAGTTCTGGAGAAAGTGAAAGATGTAGGTGAAAAAGTATCAAAATCAGGTGAAACAGTTGCCGACACAGGTGATAAAATTGGTAAGGCTGCAGAAACAGCTGGTAAAAAAGCTGCTAATACTGCAGATAATATTGCTGATAATGCCAATGATAAAATTTATGGTAAATCGGCAAATACTAATTTATAATGTTCACTAACAGCTGCAACAATTAAATATGCATAAAGAGCTAAAAAAAGACCTTAAAGATTTCAACAGTACTTTCAAAGAGTACCTGCGAGTGGAGCTTGATTCTGAAAAGCTTGTCTTATTAGTGAAGCTGTCACAGTTCGGAGCATATCTTTTTAAAGTTTTTATCATTTTGTATTTATCCATACTTATTGTCGGGTTCTTTTTAGGTGCACTGGCAGTGTGGTACGGGAAATTGACAGGTAATTACTTTGCTGGTGTTTTGATTGCTGGTGCAGCTTTAATTGTTGTAGCTGTTTTATTAATTTTATTGCGGAAGAAAATTGCCGTTAGATCAGTTCTGCTGAATCTTTCGCGGATCTTGTTAAATGATGAAAGAAAAATAGATTGATATGGCTATAAGAAATATGAAGGATGTGAAACGTAAGAAGCAGCAGCTCGAATTTGAAGCAAAATTCTATAAGAAAGAAATGCTTTCTTCAGGCAGTAACCTGTTTGGTAACTTTTCTTCTAATTTTAGAAGCCTGGCTTTTGATTTTGGGTTTGGATTAATAAGTAAAATGATATTCTCCCGAAAGAAGAAACATAAGGTAGAAGTACATTAAAGTTTTGTTTGATAAAAAAAAATAAACTTTCAGCATAGTTTTTTTTATCATATAAGACTATTGATATTCACCGGCTTGATTTATCTACTAAGTGCAAGTCGGTATTTTTTTGCAATAAAATTCAATGAATGTAAAAAAGTTTTTGCGAATTGTAAAAAGTATTAATACATTTGCACGCACAAAAAACAGCGTTCATTGTGAAAATGGGTAAGACTTTAAGTAGTATCATATAGCGGTACTATGGTAATTTATTACTAAAATGTCTTCTCATAAAAAAAAGATAGGTGAGGTGGGTAAGTTGCTGATCCGTCAACTGACGGATGCTAAACTGCCTCAAAGTTCTTTAAGATAAAAATAAAAGGTGAGGTGGGTGAGTGGCTGAAACCAGCAGTTTGCTAAACTGCCGTACGGGTAACCGTACCGCGGGTTCGAATCCCGCCCTCACCGCATAGAAAAAAACGGGGTATAGCGCAGTCCGGTTAGCGCACCTGCTTTGGGAGCAGGGGGTCGCAGGTTCGAATCCTGCTACCCCGACTTGAAAATGAGGTAGTTGCAAAATAATGTGACTGCCTTTTTTTAATTTATACATACCAGATACATATAACATTGATTAACAGTAGACAGCTTTTGTGCATGAAAAACCGTATGAATTCAGACGGTTTGTAAATATAAAAATCAAATATTTCGAATCGACATGTCGAATTGCAATTCTATTTTTCCTGAAGCGGGATTGAAGATACCATAGAGTAAACACAATTGCTGAGCAATTACAGCCAATAAAATTTCAAGCTGCTGTTTGAAGGTTCATTTCTACTAACTTTCCGATTCCCTGATTATATAATACTCCGGCTGCCAAAGGGATAGCAAGTAGGTTATACCCGGTTGCCCAGGCAAGATTTTGAACCATTTTACGATTAGTGGCAGCATAAGCCGGAATCGTTGGCAGGGATTGAATCGGATTATCCAGTTGGCCCAGTCGTAACTTTTAAGAATTATTCCTGCAGGAACTTTACGACTGCAAAGGAAGGCCGTTTTGAAAAGATTTAAAACTTCATTTTTGCCTATTGTTTGATATTCAAAATTAACAGGTAACATGGTTATTCTTCGTTTTCGAGTAATAAATTTGGATCAATTACCGGAAGTATAACAGCATTAAAAAAAGTTGTACTTGTACGCTCCATTATGATTCCTCTGGCGGTAGAATAAACAATTCCGCTAATTACACTACCTAATCTCTTGTCGATCAGCTTAGAATCACTTTGTTCTATAATAAAATGTTCAAGGTTATCCACATGTAAATGAAATTCTAAACCAAAATCAGCATTAAGACCTAATTTTTCGGTTTCATTCTTCATCGCAAGTAATTTAACCAGCAACCTGACACGAACATTCTGCGCCTGTAAACTATATGCTGTATTTTGTCCAAAGCTTATCTCAACACCAGATGGTTTTTCAGGATTTTTGAGGTACTCTTCAGTACTTTCAATATTTGATTTATAAATTTTTACTGAAAGGATTGATATCAATTCGGGACGGATTTTATTCATACTGCTTGTTTAGAATACGTTTTTTGATATTTAATATTAGATTCTTCAGCATAATCAACAGGAACAGTATCTTCTTCTCTTATTTTAATGGGTACATATATTTTCAAGGTCACATACTCCGTATTTTTATATTTTTTACATGCCTCGAGTGGTGTAGTGATTATATCGGCATCTAAAACTGCCTCTAATTTCGCCACTGATTTTAGGGTAATATTGTGTAATCCTGATAACATACGGCTAATTTCACTCTCCGTTTTACCCAAATTTTTGGCCAATTCTTTTTGTGACCAGCCTTTTTCTTTACGTAAAACGTCAACCTGCTCTGAAATTGCAAGGTTTTTTTTGACAAAGATTTTATTTTCCAGTTTTATTTTGGCTTTCAGACGTTCTACTACTTTGTTTTTATCTTTATTCATAATTCAAACTCAAGTTTTTCATCAAATTCTATATCTGTATGGTCAAAGTTCCAGGTTATTTCATTTTCTTTAAGAAGTACATCTATTTGGCAAGCTATTTTATTTGCTCGCTTTATGTATGTACCAACGTTCGGACAATTTTTTGCATTATGAGTTGTTTTTATTCCTCCATTAAAAAGGAAAACTACATGCCGGTTTAATACCAGGCAGTATAAGCGTAAATTTTCAACAGGGATTTCATATACCTGCATTTGTTTTGCAGGAGGGGGCAAAGCTTGTACATCGGCTGTAATAGATTCATTTCTGAAAAATCGATTTTTATCTGCACCAAAATTTTCGCCAATTTCTTCAATCCAAACCAACAGGTTTGAGAGGTCATCTTCTATTTCTTCAATATCCTCCATTCGATTCAAGAAGTCGAAGAATTCATTTACATCATTTACTTCTCCATCTACTTCCAAATAGACAGAATAATATTTCACAACATTAAACTGAAAATCATCTAAACGTTCTATATGGGCAAATATATTCACTTTTATGCTAATTTACAAGAATAATTTACTTATAAGCTAATTTTATTTATAAATATCACTATGGCAAAAGTTTATTTTGAGATTTTCTTCCAAGTATCACTAGAAAATAAATATGAAATTAATTGTCTTCTTATATCTTCGACTGTGGGAATTTAAAGCCAAGTTCCTTCAATTTTTGAATAGCTTTTTATAACTCTTCGAGTTTGGTAATGATTTATTCAGAAATGATAGTTTATATTATCTGCTAGTTTAATTTTAAGGTTCTAAATTAATAAAAGGTTCTTTTTATCAAAAGTCTGACAGATATTATTTATGAGGTTTTATAAAGAAAAGGTGAATAGAACTTGATCAACTCGTTAAAACCTAAATTGTTTTTTTCAACAGTTGTGCGTTCACAGCCACTATAATGGTACTCAAACTCATTAAAACAGCACCAATGGCAGGATTTAATACGATTCCCTGATTATATAACACACCGGCTGCCAAAGGGATAGCAAGTAGGTTATACCCGGTTGCCCAGGCAAGATTTTGAACCATCTTACGATAAGTGGCTTTGCCAAATGTAATAAGAGTGGCAATATCTTTGGGATTGGAATTTACAAGAATAATATCTGCAGTTTCTGCTGCAACATCAGTACCTGAACCAATAGCTATTCCTACATTTGCCTGTGCCAGTGCAGGTGCATCATTAATTCCATCACCGGTCATGGCAACAAAATGCCCTTTTTGCTGCAACTCTTTTATTTTCTCCTGTTTTTCATGGGGAAGCACATTGGCTATGAACCCATCCATATTTAAAGAATCTGAAACTTTTTTTGCTACGCGTTCATTATCGCCTGTCAGTAGCAGGTTTTCGATACCTTGATCTTTTAAAATTTTTATAGTTTCAAATGATTCTTCTCTAGGCTGGTCTTCAAATGAAAAGAAACCAACGACTTTGCCGGCAATAATGATATATACCAAAGTAGCTGTTTCTGTATCTTTACCTACTGAAGGTGCTTCAATTCCTTGATCTTTCAAATAGTTTGGCCCTGTAACCTTAATTTCCTTTCCTTCTACAATTCCTTCCAATCCAACTCCAGGCATTGCGTTAAATTTTTCTGCTTTTGGAATTTCCACTTTCATTTCTAACCGATCCATTCCCATTAATAGAACCACCAATAACCTTGTCTCCCTTGGTTTTCTTTACTGGTTTACTTTCACCTGTTAACATGCTTTCATCGATGTGTGACTCGCCTTCAATAACCTTTCCGTCAATAGGTATTTTTTCACCCGGTTTTACCTCTACAACATCTCCCGGTGAAATTTCCGATATCTTTACATTTATTACATCATTTCCTTTCACCACATTGGCTTCTGAGGGCATCATTTTCACCAATAGCTCAAGAGATCTTGATGCCTGATTGATGGATTTCATCTCCATCCAGTGCCCTAATAGCATAATCACAATTAGGGTTGCCATTTCCCAGTAAAAATCCATTCCTTCCAGTCCAAAAACTACAGCTGTACTGTAGGCCCATGCAACGGATATGGCAACAGCTATAAGTGTCATCATACCTATTGCATTTTTTCTTACTTC
>DASRQG010000110.1:0-5080 GCA_035645995.1 Mariniphaga sp.
GAAAGGTGTAGATTTAATGCTCGACTGGACTAATTTTTTAAATACGAGACGATTCGTAACTTATTCTTACAGCGACATCAGTAGCCATTACTCCGAATATAGGCTGCGTCCGGTGGAAGTGTTGTTGAGGGTGAGGTTTAAGATATTGTAAAATAAAATAATATGGAATTAATTTGGATATGTTTAAATGCTTTTTCGAGGGACACAGCATAAAGTAGTCGAAACGATGCTGGGACTCGACCAGATTTTCTGGTTATTACTTCAGATTCTCAATGTGACGACGGGAGAAGCGATCTTCACGGTTAATCCATCAGGCCAGGAGAAGCCTAAAGGCAATGCAATACTCCTGGTACAAGGTGCAGGGAAAGTAGCAGAAGAAAAACGCTTAAATGTCTCTATCAATTACTTTCCCACCACGAATTCAGTTTACTAATAGGCAAGGTGAGAAAAATTTCTAACATTACCACGAAAGGATGGCTTTAGGTGGTAGAAGTGGATTTCCCAGGAGTAACGGAGACCAATTACGACCTTGAAACTTCCTGTCAACCGACAGATGCAAGGTATAGCTAATATCGTTTCTAAGGACCTGAGATTAATGGAGGGATTTAAAAAAAAATATTGAAAAACCAGAGAGAGTAATTAATTATATATATAATAAAAATTAAATAACATGAAAGTTTGTCAGACACTTTGGTCCGGTCATAAAAATTTGTTAGAAGATTCTTTTGGTTGGCTTTCTCCCCAACATCATTTAATGGCGTGGACATACAGCTGTTTAAAATTAAGGGAATTCTATCCAAACGTACAGTTATACACGGATTCCCAGGGAATAAAAATATTAATTAACGCTTTGAACCTTCCATATACTACATATCATGAAGAATACGATGATCTAAGATATAATCCATCGATGTGGGCACTCCCCAAAATACTGACATATCAAAAACAGCTTGAACCTTTCATTCATGTAGATGGCGATGTTTTTATTTTCGATAGATTCAATGATAATCTGGAGAACGCAGATTTGCTTGCCCAAAATTTAGAAGTGAGTACGAGTTACTATAATGACTTATTCAGTCCAATGAAGAAGAGGATCAGATACACACCGAATTTTTTTAAAAAAAATCTATCTTCAAAGTATCCCAAATCTTATAATGCCGGAATTTTGGGAGGGAAAGATATTGAATTGTTGCAGAAATATGCCAGTGAAGCATTAAAATTTATAGACCAGAATCATACTTGCCAATCAAATGGCAACTTCAATATGATTTTTGAACAACTGATGTTTTATTCTATCTCGAAAGCCTATAATACTGAAGTTCAGTGTTTTTTTGATAAGAGGTACAATGATAATGGATACGGTATAGAGGGATTTGCTGATTTTTTACTCATTCCTAATATGAGATACTTACATTTAATAGGACCATTAAAAAGGAATGAATTTGTTTGTAACCAATTGGTAAGAAGATTCTTCAATGAATACCCTGATTACTTCGAAAAAGTAATATCCCTTTTTCAGCAACCTCTTCATACTTATTTTAAGCCCCACGAAAAATCAAGAGGACAAAATAATGGTCAATTCAAGTCAAAAAGTAGATTCAATTTTTCCAGAACAAAATCATTGATCGATAAACTATATCCGGGAGTTAACACCAATAGCAATAAAAGTATTGAACTGTTTGTAAAAGAAAAAAACAACCAGGTACTCAACGAAGTATACAAGTATGAAAAAAAGCTGTACTATTTTTTGACCCGTAAATTTTCACGAATCTACCGTGATGAGATATGTAGTATTGAAAAAATGGTGATTCAATCAAATCCTTTTATAATTGAAATTCAGAATAATAATCTTTCCTGTATCCTTTTTCTTAACCCATATATTGAAATTATTGAAACTGCTTTCGACGTAAATGATTTCAACCCATATGAAATTTTGCGTGAAGAAAAAAAACAAAAAACAATTGCATGTATACCTCAATTATTTTATGATGGTTATATAACAGCGGAGTTAGATGCTGTCTCTATTAATATAATTTCAATATTGTATGAAGAAGCAACGCCAATTACATTTATCAAATTAGAAGAGAAAATGTCCGAACTATTTGTTAGGGTTGATAATGATGAAATTCCCATCAGGTCATTAATAACAAAAAGATTAAAATTTCTTATAGGGAACAATATGATTTATTTAGATCGGGAGTAAAACTAATTTTATAACAACTCAAAACCTAGTTATAATTTAAAACGATAATTAAAAAATATTATAGAAGGATTTTCTTTTATAGTGTCCACTTACAACCAATCTGCTTTTATTATAAAAACAATACAAAGTTTGTAGTATCATATTTTAATGGATTGGGTAAATATAACAATAAATTATCTTAGCCCTCAAGTAAAACGATTACTTATACTTAAATAGAAATATATAAATGATTTATAATCTAACAAATTGATACTGACAACATCCTGAGTACCAAATGAAATATTGTAAATAGATTTTATATAGATAAAATTATGCAGAAATTGACTGAAAAGGAAGAGGCAATTATTAATTATTTTTGGAGAGAAAGTGAGTTATTTGTATATCAATTAAGAAAAAAATATCTTGACCCTAAGTCTCATTATAATACATTGTCGACTTTTGTTAGAAAATTAGAAGTTAAAGCTTATTTATCTCATAAAAAAATCGGGAATACATATTTGTACTTTGCAATAACTACAAAGGAGGAATACGGAAAATTCATCCTAAAAAAGATTGTAGATAAACATTTTGGTGGTTATTATCAGGTTTTAGTGAAAAATCTTATTGATTGAAAGAAGAAATCAAAAGATAATTTTGAAAACTCTCAAACAGAGATAAAGAATTAAAGCTCATATGCAAAAGAACTTTACGTCCTATCTACAACTCGATGCCATGGATTGCGGTCCCACCTGCCTTCGCATGATTGCAAGGTATTACGGTAAACACTACAGCCTTGAAACACTAAGACAGCAATCTTTCATAACCCGTGAAGGAGTATCGATGCTGGGAATAAGTGATGCAGCAGAATATATCGGGTTCAGGACGACAGGGGTGATGATCTCGTTTGAACAGTTAGTGGAAGAGGCTCCCCTGCCATTTATTGTGCACTGGAAACAGAACCACTTTGTGGTAGTTTATGATATCAGGAAGGACAAGAAAAAAGGGCATCGTATTTTAGTGGCAGACCCTGCACTTGGCCTGGTAAAGTATAATGAGGCTGATTTTAAAAAGTGCTGGCTCAGCACCATAAAGGAAAATGAGGAAAAAGGGGCAGTACTTCTTTTGCAGCCCGGACCTGAGTTTCTCGACCATGATGATGAGAAAGAGAATAGTAACAGAAGCCTCAGGTACTTTCTCAGGTACCTGACACCTTACAAAAGCCAGCTTGGACAGCTTATTCTGGGGATGCTTGTGATAAGCATACTGCAGCTTATCTTTCCCTTCCTTACTCAGTCTCTGGTGGATATCGGTATCCGTGACGGTAACCTGAGTTTTATAACCTTAATTCTGATTGCGCAATTAGTAATATTTGTTGCACGTCTCTCGGTTGAGTTCATTAGAAGCTGGATAATGCTTCACATGAACACCAGAATAAATATTGCACTTATATCTGATTTCTTGGCAAAGCTTATGAAATTACCTCTGCGGTATTTTGACACAAAAATGACAGGTGATATAATGCAGCGTATAGGCGATCACGGTCGTATTGAATCATTTCTTACAGGCAGTTCGATAAGCACACTCTTCTCGTTCGTCAATTTCTTTATTTTTGCATTTGTATTAGCCTATTACAATCTTATTATACTTGGGATATTTCTTGTTGGTAATACCCTGTATGTAATATGGATTCTGCTCTTTATGAAATATCGCCGTGAGCTTGATCACAGGCGATTTGCACAATCTGCAGGTGAGCAGAGTAATATCATCCAGCTTATCACAGGAATGCAGGAGATAAAACTTAATAACTGTGAGAAGCAGAAACGGTGGCAGTGGGAGCGCATACAGGTAAAACTGTTCAAAATAAGTATTAAGGGTATGGCGCTTGAACAGATACAGCAGGTGGGATCTGTATTCTTTAGCCAGACAACCAATATAATTGTTTCGTTTATAGCCGCTAAAGCTGTCGTCGAGGGGCAAATGACTCTTGGTATGATGATGGCATTAACATACATAATTGGCCAGCTATCTGCCCCTGTTGAGCAGTTTATAGGATTTGCACGCTCCTTTCAGGATGCAAAGATAAGTCTTGAACGCCTTAATGAGGTGCATGGCAAGGAGGATGAAGAGGACACTATTCATAATAAACTGACAGTACTTCCCGATAGAAAAGATATTACCATTGAAAATTTATCATTCAGCTATGATGGTGCCGACAGGGATTATGTGCTTAACAACATCAACCTTGTTGTTCCACACCAAAAAGTTACTGCCGTAGTTGGGGCCAGTGGCAGTGGTAAGACCACACTTATAAAACTGCTTCTGGGATTTTACGAGCCCAATAAAGGAACAATAAAGGTTGGAGAAACGCCATTGAATATAATAAACCCTCATTTATGGCGCAGCAAAACAGGTTCTGTGATGCAGGATGGGTTTATATTCTCGGAATCTATTGCACAGAATATTGGCGTTGGCGATGATCACCCGGACATAGAGAAGCTGAGACATGCAGTTACCGTTGCCAATATACGTGATTTTATTGATTCACTTCCTATGGGCTACAATACTAAGATAGGAATGGAAGGAAACGGCATAAGTCAGGGACAGCGCCAGCGAATGCTGATTGCACGTGCTGTTTATAAGAATCCTGAATTTATATTCCTTGATGAAGCGACAAATGCACTTGATGCAAATAACGAGAAGGAGATAATGAAGCACCTGCATGAGTTTTATAAGGGACGAACAGTTATAGTGGTTGCGCACAGGCTGAGCACTGTAAGAGATGCCGACAAGATTGTTGTTCTTGACGAAGGTAAAGTGGCTGAGGAGGGTACTCATGAAGAACTTACAAGGCTAAGAGGCAAATATTATGAACTGGTAAAGAATCAGCTTGAACTTGGT
>DASRQG010000111.1:0-5546 GCA_035645995.1 Mariniphaga sp.
TGATATTCTGATGGATTTGAATAATTGGATGGATGAGCATCAGTATAAGTCGCTGGATGAATTTAGAGGTAACCTTTCCAGAATAAAGTTAAAGGACCCGTTCGTTTATCAACGGGGTCAATATGTAGATATTTTAATGAAATCGGAGGAGGTATTTAAAAAATACCCAATGGTGTAAATAAAAGTAAAGGGAGCATTTGTGCTCCTTTTTTGCTCCTGGTTTTATGCTTTTCCTGTAGATCCTCTACTGATGATATTACAGATGCTTTTTTTTCATTGGATTTGTGCCGGATACAAATTTAATCAGTAAAAGCGCCTTGAATAATAGGCATTTGTAACCTGGTGATTTAAGTATTTTATATAGTATTGATTACTTAGGAATTGGTTTTCTTTGCATAAAGTTTTTAGAGCACAATCAACTGCTCTGCGAAAGTGGGAAGAAGACCTTTTTTTTTCGACTTAAGCTTTTAAACAACAAATCAAGGCGCTTAAAAAACTACTGCAAAATGCGGTAGTTTTTTATTTATAGGTATTCCATTGTAACCTGCTTAAAAAATTTATTGACAAGAATTTTCACAATCCTTTTTACTACAATTTTCCTCAGTTCCAGTTCCAGTGGCTGTTCCGGATCCTGGTGTGCCCAGTTAATTCTGGTACCTAATATTATTTCGATGCTGTCGTGTTGCAGGAGCAACCAGGCTACCTTATCGGCAGGACTATCTTGAAGACGCGTATCGCTATTGTAATTCTCCAGAATCTCCTCAACCTTTCCTAAGGTGAGAATTCCTTCAGTTACCATTTCAAATCCTTCCATATTAGCAACAGGTGGCAACTTTCCTAAAGTTTTGGGTATATGTTGTATTTCTACGGGTATATCAAGTTCCCTGGCAATAATTTCTGCTGTTGTTCCGCCGCAGATAATTTTCTTTCCATTAAAATTCCGTATCCTTTCAGCGAAGTCATAATCTTTAATCTTGTAAAAGGGTGGTCCCGTAATCAGCATAAACTTTCTTGGTTCTCTAAAATAGATAACCCCACATGTAGCATCATCCTTTAATTCAAAATCATCATTTAATGCAGCTTGATTGATTATTTTCCGAGCCAGTTTAGTCGCTGAGATATCCGGCATTCTATTAATCTGGTTTAATGCGAACATACCAATTTTGTCCAAACCCCAACCCATTACATATCTCTTGCTTCCTAATCCTGATTGTACCACACCATCAGACAGAAAAATCATGCGGTCTTCTTTTCTTGCTATAAATTCACGACATCGTAGCAGTTTCCCCACATTTTCATTCCCACGAACTGCAAGTTCATATTCCTGAGGCTGATAGAGGTTCCCATTTCGTATTACCAGAACCGGAGGGTTGTCATAATTTATAATACGTACCTGTCCATCAGTTTCAAGTTCTATAATGGTAAAGGTTGCATAGCTCTCTTTTCCGTCGCTGCTCTTGGGAAGAGCTTCCATTATAATGCGTGAAAAGATTTCAGGCTTGGTGTGAAAGCGGGCGTATTTTAAAGCCATAGTTGCGGTAAGCTGTGCCAGCACACTGGCTTTAATTCCATGTCCGATGCCGTCGCTCAGCACCAGGATGGTTCTTCCTTCTTCCTTAAAAATATCTGACATGAATACATCACCGCAGGCAATTTCTCCTTTAGGCCTTTTTTGCTGAATTTCAATCTCAACATGATAATTCAGACTATTTGTCGTTACCATATCTGTGTGATTCAATAATGGAATTTAATAATTCTTCCGTTTCTGCTGCATTCTCACCCAGTAAGTTTGCAATTTTCTGCACCGTGTCAATATTTTGTTCCTTAATTCTATATGCCCTGTTTATAATCTCATCGCGCACCAGCAAGGGAGAAGACATATCACGAAAAACAGCACCAACTACTTTTTGCTTATATAAAGTTACCACTGATACATGCAGTAATTTCTCCTTATATTTTATATCCCTTTCCAACAAATCCTCACCCGATGAAAGAATGCCGGTAAGCATTTTCATGACTACTTCAGGTACCAGCTCTCCTACATCAGCTCCCTTCAGGCCTGGAATTGTGTCAAAAAGTTCTGTGGTGTCTTCACCCATCAACCGTGCAAAACTCTCATTTGAATCCACAACTTTATGATTCTCATCCATCATTAAAATTCCCACATTTATTTTGTGCATCATTTGTGAAGAAATTTCCATTGACTCCTGGGCCTTTTCCAGCCGTTTTTCTGTTTTCTTTAGTCGTGTAACATCATTAATTGATCCAACTATGCCTACAATTGCATTATCGTTATTCCTGATAACTGCTTTGTTGATTACCACGTCCATTCTGGATCCGTCTTTTTGCTTTACCTGCGTTTCATAAATCTGGATATCAGGCTTGGCCAGAAGTTCCTGGTCGCGTTGATTATAAATTTCCGCCATATGCTGAGAATGGACATCATAAATGGAGTGGCCTATAATTTGAGATTTCACTTTCCCTGAAAATTCTTCATGTGACTTGTTACACATTTGATATATGCCCTGCAGGTCGCGGTAGAAAATGGGTATAGGCAAAGCATCAAATATTTTCTGATAAAATTCAGGGTCATCTATAGCTCCCGGCAGAAAAGAAGTTTTATCATAGATCATGTTCTTGTTTTTTTAGCTGATTTTGAATTGAGTTCCGGTTACTGAAGATACAAAAATAATGTCTTTCTTTTTGACTTTTATTAGCAACAATAACAAAACAAACTTATATATTTGTTTTAAAACAATTTAAAACCGGTAACCATCTGTGAATATTAATGAGATACTGCAACATACCCAAGCCCGGCTGGTGGCAGGGAACCTAAATTCAGATAAAAATCTGGAGAAAGCTTTCAGTTCCGATTTGATGAGTGATGTATTAACACTCGATGAAGATAATATTTTGCTGATTACAGGCCTTGCCAACCTACAGTTGATTCGTACTGCTGAAATGGCCGACATACAAGCAGTACTACTTGCCAGAGGAAAGCCTGCATCACCGGAAATGATAAAGCTTGCTGATGAAAATGGTATTATTCTTATGGAAACACCATTTTCAATTTATAAGGCCAGTGGTATACTTTATTTAAACGGACTTACAGAAGTTTTCTGAATGGCTCTTGAGTTGGTTTTTGAAATAGCGGGAGGTGATTTCTCAAATGCAGGAAAGGCTTCAAGTCAGATTAAAAAAGTGTTGAAGCAGCTTAATGTAGATGTACGAAGCATTAAACGAATTGTTGTAGCACTTTATGAAGCAGAAGTAAATGTGGCAGCTCATGCATGGCATGGAAAGATTACTGCAGTAATTAGTGAAAACGACATCCAGATTGTAGTGGCTGATACCGGTCCCGGAATTGAAGATATAGAACAGGCTAAAAAACCTGGATTTACTACTGCAACAAAAGAAGTACGAGAGATGGGCTTTGGAGCAGGGATGGGTTTATCAAACATAGAAAAGAACACAGATGAACTGTTGATCGAAAGTTTAGTAAGTAAAGGTACAATAGTAACTTTCAGATGCTTTTTTTGATGAAAAACAAAGGTACATACCATGCTATTAAAGTTGATGATCTAAAATGCATTGGCTGTACTCATTGTATGAGAATTTGTCCTACAGAAGCTATCCGGTTAAAGGACGGAAAGGCTGTTATTAATGAGATGCGGTGTGTCGACTGTGGAAACTGTTTAAGAGCATGTCCCGTTGATGCTTTTTACGTTGAGCACGACGATCTGTCGGGTATCGGACAATATAAATACCGGGTTGTATTATTCCCTTCAGTATTTGTAGGCCAGTTCCCGGAAGTTTATTCCGAAAACAATATATACGCAGCTTTATTGAAGCTCGGTTTTACACACATCTATGAAGTAGAGCAGCCGGTATCATGGCTGATGGAGGCTATTCGAAATTCAGAAGAAATTGTTGCTGAAGGACCATTAATATCTTCTTTTTGTCCGGCTATTGTCCGTCTCATCAGGAGTAAGTATCCTGCCCTTGCGGGTAATATATCACAACGCAAAGCACCCCATGACCTGGCTGCAATATTTGCTGTTGAAAATTTAAAAAAACAAGGTGCGCAACCTCATGAAATAGGATTGTTCTATGTTACTCCCTGCTCTGCAAAGATGGCAGCCGTTCATCAACCGGTAGCTGAAGCAGAATCCATGATTACCGGTATTATCAGCATGACTGATTTGTATAACCATCTGATGAAGGTTATTTCAAGTAGTGATAATCAGGATTCATCTGAATACAGGAAGTATTTGAGTAGCGAGGGTATCTTGTGGAGCCTTCCTCGTGGAGAGACTTCATGGTATGGGAAACGATCAATTGCCATCGATGGTATTCATAATGTGGTTAAATTCCTGGAGCGCCTGGAGAACGATGAAGTTCCGAAACTGGATTTTCTGGAACTGCGGT
The DNA here is from genome assembly GCA_035645995.1 of Mariniphaga sp. Classification (GTDB taxonomy): domain Bacteria; phylum Bacteroidota; class Bacteroidia; order Bacteroidales; family Prolixibacteraceae; genus Mariniphaga. Next base: position 4,429 of record DASRQG010000111.1, read on the forward strand.
CATGTAAACAAGGATGTGCCGGTGGAATTCTGCTTACAGGAAACCGTTTTCTTACAGCCGAGCGGCTTCAAAAGCGTGCTGCCAGATACCCTCACAGTACTTCTATTGATCCGGCTGATGGTGAGAAAGAGCAAATTATAGCGAGGTTGTGCACGAAAGAAGTGGAAGCCAATCCAGTATTTATTCTCGATGATAACAGAATAAAAGCCATAGAGAAGTTGAATAAAATAAATGCAATTGTATGCCAATTGCCTGGTATCGATTGTGGAGGATGTGGTGCACCCAATTGTCATGCACTTGCCGAAGATATTGTACAGGGTCAGGCACGGATGACGGATTGCATATTTCTTCTTCAGGAGTATATCCGTAAAGGAAAAATTAAACCTGAACGAGCCGGAAAAATGATGGAAAGAAAATGGGGGAAAAACCGTTTTGATGCCGATTGTAATAAAAAAGGAGGTAGAAATGAAGGTTTCTGATTTAGTTGAAAGGTATAAATTGAAAGTATTTGCCGGTCATGATGGGCTGAATAAAGAAGTTGCCGGAGGTTATGTTTCCGATCTGTTGAGCGATGTAATGGGGAATGCTGCTGAAAATGATGTTTGGATTACCCTGCAGACACATCAAAATGTAGTAGCTATAGCATCCTTAAAAGATCTTGCTGCTGTAGTGCTGGTTAAAAATCTGGACCCGGATATTGATACATTGCAACACAGCAATGAGGAAGGAATTCCGTTACTTGGAACATCACTGACTACTTTTGAAATGGCTGGCAGGTTGTTTATAGATTTGACAAAGTAGATTATTAATTATTTGCAACCTTATAATCTGGTTGAATGAAAAAGTTCAGAGCAGATTTACACATCCATACACTTCTGTCGCCCTGTGCCAGCCTTGAAATGACACCCCGGAAAATTATTCAAAAAGCAAAGGCAGGGGGGATCAACATAATAGGCATAACCGATCATAATTCAACTAAAAATGCTTTGCTTGTAAAAGAGATTGCTGAAGATGCAGGTATTTTTACCCTCACCGGTGCTGAGATTACTACACGCGAAGAAGTTCATTGTTTGGTTTTCTTCGAATATCCCGGGGAGTTGATGACGTTTCAGAAGTTT
>DASRQG010000112.1:0-4746 GCA_035645995.1 Mariniphaga sp.
GAGAAAGAAATTGTATGGAGGAGCGAGAATTAATTTCCAGGCTTAAACAAACCGATACCCGTGATTATGCCTTTGGGCAACTGGCTAAGTTATACCAGGAGCGGTTGTATTGGCATATACGGAAAATTCTCTTAAACCATGACGATACTGATGATGTATTGCAAAATACGCTAATGAAAGCATGGAAAAATATTGATAACTTCCGAGAAGAGTCTTCCATTTTTACATGGCTGTATCGCATAGCTACCAATGAAGCCATCACTTTTTTAAATTCACGAAAAAGGAAAAGTTTGGTTCCTTTAAACGACGTCAGAGAATTTTTATTGGATAATCTGACGTCAGACCCCTATTTTGATGGTGATGAGTTGCAATTAAAACTTCAGAAAGCAATTATACAACTGCCTGAAAAGCAAAGGTTGGTTTTTAATATGAAATATTTTGATAATCTGAAATATGAGGAAATGTCGGAAATACTGGACACTTCAGTAGGAGCTTTAAAAGCTTCCTTCCACCATGCATCAAAAAAAATAGAGGAATTTATTAAAAATAATGAATAGTGAGAATAAAGAATGATTTTCCGGAATTAATTAATATTTCCAGTTATATAGGAGATTAAAGCTTATAATATTTAATATATATAGTCAGGAGATTAAACTTTTAATAGTAAAGAAAGTCAAATTAGAAAAATAACAATTAATGAGTGAATTCAAAAAAATAGCACCTGAAGCATCAAAAATTAATAAGGAGCTACCTTTTAAAGTTCCTAAACATTACTTTGATGATTTTTCAGCAAGGCTTCAACACAAATTGCAGGAAGAACATGAGATGCCGCTGAAGAAAAGAAGTAGCATTATCAGGTATCTTAAACCTGCTTTGGCGATGGCTGCAAGTTTTTTGTTGATTTTCATTCTGGTTTATTGGCCTATAAGCACATTTCTCCCACAATATCTTGCCCGTACTAACACTGAGATTGTTCCTGCAACTAAAGAAGATCCTATATATCCATCTGTTGAATCAATGGATGAAAACTCTTTTTATACACTTATTATTGATGCAATATATGAAGAAGAGGAACCGGAAATTGAATATAATGATGAAGAACTGCTGAGTTACATTGGTCCCAATATATCGGACTATGAAATTTTTTTAGAAACCGAAAATTAAAAATGAATGAAAAAGATATTAGCTTTCTCCTTATTTTTTGTTGTATTAAGTGCAGCCATAGCACAAAAACCTGACTCAAAGCATCAGGAGAGGTGGGAAAAATATCGTGCCGATAAGGTTGCTTTTCTGACTACACATTTAGATTTTTCACCGGAAGAAGCTCAAAGGTTTTGGCCATTATACAATCAATTGGAAAAGGAACGTTTAGATGCCCAAATGCAACGTAAGGCTATGGAATTAAAAGTTCTTGAAGCAGAAAAATCTATGTCAGATGAAAGAATAAAACAACTCACCCGTGAATTTGCCGGTAGTATGAAAAATGAAGCTGAATTACTTTCCACCTACAACGAAAAATTTCTGGAGGTATTACCTCCACGTAAAGTACTGGAATTGTATAAAGCCGAGAATGAATTCAGAATGTATATGATCAAAAAATTCAGAGATAAAAGAAAGAATGGCGAATAGTTATACATTGTAATTAAGGAAGAGGTTGTTTCGAGAAATTGAAACAACCTCGTTTTTTTTCATAAAGCTTTAAACCATTGTTGGAAATATTCACCTATTACCGGAGTCAGATTCTTTTCTCCCTGAATTGATCCTATAAGGCTAAGAACCCAAAATACAAATATTACTATTGAGAGTATCCAGCCTAATACAGGAATGAAGGATAATACTAGTCCGGCTAAAAAAAGACCTAATAATTGACGGAGGTAGAAACTGGTTAACTCTTCCTTATTCTGATTATTCAGCACCAGTGAAATGATCCAGCCAATAATGGTGATATGTGCAACGATAGCTTTGGTTTTGTCATCCATTTTATTTTATTTAATAATTACTTGTATAAAAATAGAACAAATTATTAGATCAATAAAATGAAATCATCAAAACCTTTAGCAAAAAATTTAAAATATGAAGCTTTAATTAATGCACAAAAGGCAATTTATTAAATATCATAATTAAAATTGCGTAAATGGTGACCCATTCTATCACGTTTTGTTTTCAGGTATTTTTGATTGTGTTCATTGGGTTCAATCTCAATTGGTATTATATCTACTACCTCCAGTCCAAAACCCTCAAGCCCCACTCTCTTTACAGGATTATTTGTCATGAGACGCATTTTAGTCACCCCTAAATTACGAAGTATTTGAGCCCCTACCCCATAATCACGTTCATCTGCTTTAAACCCCAGATGAAGGTTTGCTTCAATAGTATCGAGCCCCTGATCCTGAAGTTTATATGCTGCTATTTTGTTTAAAAGGCCAATTCCTCTTCCTTCCTGCATCATATACACAATTACACCTTTGCCTTCATTTTCAATCATTGACATAGCCTTATGAAGCTGGTCACCGCACTCACAACGTAATGAACCAAAAATATCACCCGTCATACATGATGAATGAACCCTCACTAATATAGGCTCATTAGCCTGCCAATCACCTTTAATCAAAGCAATGTGTTCAGCTCCGTTTGATTTTTGTCTGAAAGGGATAATCTTAAATCCACCAAACTTGGTTGGCAGTTTAACCTCTTCCCCACGTTCAATTAAACTTTCACTTTGAAACAGGAAAGAAATCAAATCTTTAATTGTAACTAGTTTGAGATTGAATTTTTGTGCAAGTTCAGCCAATTGGGGCAAACGAGCCATAGTACCATCATTATTCATAATCTCCACTAAAACTCCGGAGGGGTATAAACCAGCCAGGCGGGCTAAATCAACTGCAGCCTCGGTATGTCCACTACGACGAAGAACACCTCTGTTTTTTGCTTTAAGTGGAAAGATATGGCCAGGACGGGCAAGCTGTTCAGGCTTCGTTTTTTTATCCACCAGCAACTTTATTGTGGCAGCACGGTCGTGCGCTGATATTCCTGTTGACACCTCCGGCCCTAAGGCATCAACCGAAACTGTGAATTGGGTTTCATGATGTGAGGTGTTTTGGCCAACCATCAGGTCAAGGTTCAGTTCTTCACATCTTTTTTCAGTAAGGGCAACGCATATCAGGCCTCTACCATGAATTGCCATGAAATTTATAATTTCAGGTGTCACCAGTTCTGAAGCCACGATAAAATCCCCTTCATTTTCCCTGTCTTCATCGTCAACTACAATTACAAGTTCTCCCCTTTTTATGGCTGCAATTGCTTCGGGAATCGTGTTCAGCTTTATATCTGTCATTTTCCTGTTTCTTTTTTTAATCAGGGGCAAAATTACAATAAATAATCGACAACAGTAAGTATTCTCAACTTACAATGAACTATGGATAACAGTCAGTTTAGATTACAAATATAGATGTTATTCAAAAAAGTAGCATTAAATAACAGCACGTTTTGATCTTTCCCATTTTACAGATTGTTTTCCACTTAAGTAACGAATCATACCCAAAATGGCAGCCAGATTTGTAGCTATAAAATAATAAGGAACAAATAAAAATTTCATTCGCAACTGAATGTTTTCTAATAACCATCCAACAACTACAAGTAAATATCCGAAAATTTGCAATAAGAAAAACCAAGAGTAAAAAGTAAATGAATCTGCAGCCATTTCCTTAAAAAAAATGACGCCGTTTAAAAACGGAAGTATAAATAAGGCAATTGGTGCCAAAGTCCATCGAAGTACTTTATGTGAAAAAAACTGCCAAGATAATACTCCATATCTAAAGGGATTAAGCAATTGCCGTAATTTGAATAAACTTTGTATTCCACCCGCTGCAATACGTATCTTACGTTTAAGTTCTTCTTTTACATTAGCTGACGCGGTTTCCTCAGCATATGCATCTGGAGAATATCTGATTTTATATCCTCTCTGAGCTATGCGCAATGAAATAACAAAATCATCAAGGATGGTATCCGGTTCAACATCTTCAAACAATTCATGTCGTATAGCAAATAATTCACCCACAGCTCCCACAGCAGAATTAAGTTGTGCATCAAGTTTTTTTACCCATGACTCATATTTCCAATAAAAACCCTCTCCGGCGGCAGAAGCAACTTCAGCGTTTTTTTCAAATATCCTTTTTTCTCCGGCAACACAACCGGTTTTAGGATCACTGAAACAAGCAACAATTGCACGTATCGCATTTTTATTCAGAAGGGTATTCGTATCTGAGAAAACGACTATAGGAGCATGTACAAAATTCATCCCCCTGTTCATCGCATGCATCTTTCCCCTTCGTTCCTTCAAATGATGAACTTCGTTCTGCATATGCTCCTTAAGCAATTCGGGAGTACCATCATCAGAACCGTCAGTTATCCACAAATACTGAATTTTCTCTTTTGGATAGTCGAGCTGTAAAGAGTTTTTTACTTTCTGTGCTACAAAATCTTTTTCATTATATGCAGTTACAAACAGACAAACATCAGGTTCGTAATTTGATACAACAATATTAGGTTTACCGTAGGTACTATTTTTTATTCCGACCAATATCCAGAGTAATAATGGATATCCGAAGAAGGTATATATGATTAGAAACAGTAATAACCAAAACAAGATTTCAAGAATCATTTGATATTATTTTTGTAAAAACCCACAAGGGCACTTGCCAAAGCTAAATTATCAAATTTTTCTTGTATGTATTGGATAGCATTTCC
>DASRQG010000113.1:0-8109 GCA_035645995.1 Mariniphaga sp.
TCAAGTGAATCGGCTCCCAAATCATTAGTGAATGATGCTTCGTTGGTAACTTCACTTTCGTCAACGCCTAATTTATCGACAATAATTGCTTTTACTTTTGCTGCAACGTCAGACATAATTCTAAAATTTTAGTTAATACTAATTTGAGTTTTTAAATAAATCGCTGCAAAGTAATACATTTACAATCTATATTTCAAAGAAAAATTATAAAAAAGATGTTCTACTGAAGGTATAATTGATAAGTTAATTTCTAAATTTGAATTTACTATTCAAAAGTTCTAAAAAGAAAATCGAATATAAAATGAATGTTAAGAAAATCGCAATATTCGCTTCCGGATCAGGTACAAATGCCCAGGCAATAATGGAATATTTTGCTCAAAGACAGAATGTTAAGGTTGATTCTCTATGGAGCAACAATCCCACTGCTTTTGCTCTTAAACGGGCTGAAAATATGGGTGTTGATTCTTTTGTTTTTAATAAAAATCAATTTTATGCATCGTCTTTTGTAGTTGACCAATTACTTGAACGTAAAATTGACCTTATTGTTTTAGCAGGTTTTTTGTGGCTTGTACCTGAAAACTTGATCGCAAAATTCGAAATTATTAATATTCATCCCGCTCTCTTGCCTAAATATGGAGGTAAAGGGATGTATGGTAACAAAGTCCATGAGGCTGTTGTTAATAATAAGGAACTTGAAACCGGAATTACCATTCATCGTATCGATGAGAAATTTGATGAGGGTGAATTAATTTTTCAGGCTAAATGTGCAGTTGATCCTAATGATACGCCAGAAATGGTAGCACAAAAAGTGCATATTCTGGAACATCAACATTTTCCTTTAGTTATTGAAAAATATCTTCTCGAGAAACCTTAATCAATGTTATTATTATGATGTATTTAAGTATTTGTGGTTAATTTTGTTTACGTTTTAGCAAGTGGAGTTAAATAATGTTAAGTAGGTTATCAGCCGTTTTTCATTAAATTTATATTTGTCGTATGAGCAGAAGAATGTTGGTTACCTTAATTGTTTTAATGGCCCTTGTTTTGTCGGGTTTGATATTAACACAGATCAACCTGATTAAAACTGCTTCTGATATCAGGGAAGAGCAGTTTGATCAGATGGTTAGCAGCGGGTTGAAACGGGTAGTCGACCTGTTAGAATTACACGAAGAACGTATAGCAAGGGAGAGTGTAAGGCTGGGAAGATTGCCCGGGGCAAAGAATCAGCCGGGGAATGTTAATATTTTTCCTCGCCAGGGTTCAGGACAGGTTACCGGAAGCTTTCGTTTCAGGTATTCTGAAAACAATATGTATGGTAATTTTGAGGAAGAATTTCAGGTGATTATAATAGATTCTTTACAGGCGGGACGAAATCATCCCAGTGATGCAACTTCATTTGATAAACTTCATGAATTTAACCTTGAACAGGAACGTCGAAGGGAAAACTGGTTGAAAGATGTAGGGTGGAGAAATTATGAGATTCTGCTTGAAGGAAGGCCTATTGAAGAACGAATTGATTCAGCATTTCTGGCTGATGGAATGGAAACTATCTTTGAAGGACTCGGAATTGATCTTGAATATAAGTATGCTGTTAAATCAGCTAACCTTGGACAAGATATGTTGATTCTTGGAAGTAATGATTATAACCCTGCTCGTAAGAAAGTCTATTACAGCCCTCTGTTTCCATATGATGTCGATGGCCAGCAACCTAATTATCTCTATGTATATTTCCCTAAAAGGTCGGGTTACCTATTAAGAGCTACCAGCCTTACTATTATACCCACAATCATTCTCACCGGACTTTTAATTGGTATTTTCGTTTATACAATTATGATTATTCTGAGGCAGAAAAAGCTCTCAATGATTAAAAACGACTTCATTAATAATATGACTCATGAGCTAAAAACGCCTATTTCAACAATCTCTCTTGCCAGCCAAATGCTGGAAGACGGAAGTATAGCCAACACTCCAAAAACTATTGAACATGTATCGAAAGTTATCAGTCAGGAATCCAAAAGATTAAGCTACCAGGTTGAGAAAGTGTTGCAGATGGCAGTTTTTAATGAAGGGCGATTAAAACTGAAGTTTAAGGAGTTTGATGTTAATAAAACTTTGCAAGTAGTCATTAATAATTTCGAATTACGTATTAAGAATAAAAATGGGGTACTGCATCAGGAAATAAATGCTGAAAGTTCTGTTGTTAAAGGAGATGAGGTGCATCTCACAAATGTTATTTTCAATCTTCTTGATAATGCAATGAAATATAGCAACGGACAACCTGAAATAACTGTGGCAACTTATAATAAAAATGAGTCTGTTGTTATTACTGTTAAAGATAATGGCATTGGAATTGCGAAGGAACATCATGATCAAATCTTCGATCGCTTTTACAGAGTTCCCACAGGTAATGTGCATGATGTTAAGGGCTTTGGTTTAGGTTTAAGTTATGTAAAAAAGATTGTTGATTTGCACAATGGAAAAATTAAAGTAGAAAGTGCTGTCAATAAAGGCACAAAGTTTAGTATCTTGTTACCAAAAATAAATAACTGACATGGAACAAAAAACAAAGTTACTTTTAGCAGAGGATGATGAAAATTTAGGCCTGTTGCTCAAAGAATATTTAATTGCAAAAGGATTCGAGGCAGACCTGTATCCTGATGGAGAAGCTGCATATAAAGGTTTTATGAAAGCTCATTTCGATATATGCATTCTTGATATTATGATGCCTAAAAAGGATGGTTTTTCCCTGGCAAAAGATATAAAAGCAGTTAATCCTGATATTCCGATTATATTTCTTACGGCAAAAAATTTAAAGGATGATGTTATTGAAGGTTTTAAATTAGGAGCAGATGATTATATAACTAAACCCTTTAGTATGGAGGAACTTATATTCCGTATTGAAGCAATTTTACGGAGAACTTCACAGGAATCGGCTGCAGCAGTTGAACCTGTTTTTACCCTGGGGAAATATACCTTTGATACAAGGAAGCAGACCCTTATGGATGGAGATAAGACTGTTAAGCTTACAACTAAAGAATCGGATTTATTGAAGCTATTATGCCAGAATGCAAATAAAGTACTCGAACGAAATTATGCTTTAAAGTCGATATGGATTGATGATAATTATTTTAATGCCCGTAGTATGGATGTTTATATCACAAAACTAAGGAAGCATCTGAAGGATGAGCCTTCTGTAGAAATAATAAACGTACATGGAAAGGGGTATAAACTTATTATGTAATAGTGGATTTCTGCAGGTTAAATGCAGAAATCCTTATTTTGTTTTTATTTAATCGAGTTTTAATACTGCCAGGAAAGCATTTTGAGGAACTTCAACGTTACCAACCTGCTTCATCCGTTTCTTTCCCTTTTTCTGTTTCTCTAAAAGTTTCCGCTTACGTGAGATATCCCCACCGTAACATTTTGCAGTAACATCCTTTCGTAGCGCCTTAATGGTTTCACGGGCAATGATTTTTGAACCTATGGCCGCTTGTATAGCAATGTCGAATTGCTGACGAGGAATCAGCTCTTTTAATTTTTCACACATACGTCTGCCAAAAGGATAGGCATTGTCGACGTGAGTCAGGGTAGATAGTGCATCAACCATCTCGCCGTTTAATAAAATATCGAGTCTTACCAGTTTTGCCGGTTTAAATCCACTCATATGGTAGTCAAAAGAGGCGTATCCGCGCGAGATGCTTTTCAGCTTGTCGTAAAAGTCGAACACGATTTCTCCTAAAGGAAGGTTAAACACCAATTCTGCCCTTTCCGATGTTAGATAATTTTGGCTTACCAACACACCTCTTTTGTCGAGGCAAAGATTCATTATGGCACCTATAAATTCTGATGCTGTTATAATGCTTGCCCTTATATAAGGCTCTTCAATTGTATCAATTACATTAGAATTGGGTAATCCTGACGGATTATATACCTTTATCGTCGTGCCATTAGTCATTAAAACATTATAAGAAACGTTGGGTACAGTAGTTATGACATTCATATCATATTCACGTTCCAGCCGTTCCTGAATGATTTCCATATGTAGTAATCCCAAAAAACCGCAACGGAATCCGAAACCCAGTGCTGCTGACGATTCAGGTTCAAAGGTTAATGAAGCATCGTTTAGCTGCAGTTTATCCATAGCATTGCGCAGGTCTTCATAATCATCTGCATCTATAGGATAGATGCCGGCAAATACCATAGGTTTCACTTCTTCAAAACCTTCTATTGCCTTTGCACAAGGATTTTCAACATGTGTGATAGTATCGCCTACTTTTACTTCCTTTGCAGTTTTAATACCTGAAATAATGTAGCCGACATCTCCTGCTGAAAGTTTTTCCTTCGGAACCATCCCCAGTTTTAAAACACCTATTTCATCAGCATCGTATTGTTTACGTGTTGCTACAAATTTAACGTGATCCTTTGTCCTGATTTCACCATTTACTATCTTAAAATAGGCAATTACTCCTCTGAAGGAATTGAAGACTGAATCAAAAATTAAGGCTTGCAAAGGTGCTTTAGAATCTCCTTTTGGAGGTGGAACTTTTTCTATTATATTTTTTAAAATGGCTTCAACTCCCATGCCTGTTTTGCCACTGGCATGGATGATGTCTTCCTTGTCGCATCCTATTAAATCAATTATTTGATCTTCTACAATTTCAGGAATTGCATTTGGCAGATCCATTTTATTTAAGACAGGAATAATCTCCAGATCATTCTCAATTGCCAGGTATAAATTGGATATTGTTTGCGCCTGGATCCCCTGGGTAGCATCAATTATTAATAATGCACCTTCACATGCGGCAATTGATCGGGATACCTCATACGAAAAATCAACGTGCCCGGGGGTATCTATGAGGTTTAATTTGTATAATTCTCCATTATATTCATAATCCATTTGTATGGCATGACTCTTAATGGTAATCCCTCTTTCCTGCTCCAAATCCATACTGTCGAGAACTTGATTGCGCATATCCCTTTCGTTGACTGTATGGGTATGAACCAACATCCTGTCGGCAAGTGTGCTTTTCCCATGATCAATGTGAGCGATGATGCAAAAGTTGCGTATTCTGTCCATTCAATTATTTTTCTACTCTTTTATAACAAATTTAAACCAAAAGATATGACGCAAAGATATTTATTTTTTAGGATTGGAAGATTGTGGAGGTTCTGTTTTGAATTATTACACACCTTTTGGAACAAATGTTGTGTGTTATAAAGTTTGATGATATACTGTTAAAAGTTAATTTGTTCTTTCTTTCCGGTATAAATATTTGATATATAGAATAAAATGAATTGTTTTAATATTGTTTAACATTAAGTTTCCGGATATACGGATTTATAACATTTCTTTTGGCACATAAATTGATATATATATTATATACAAAAACAATCGACTTTTAAATGTTTGTTGTTAAATAGAAGAATAAAATTTGCTGTTTTTTCATAAGTTTGGTTTAGTTAGGTTTAGTTTTGATCCCGGGGCAGTGGCCCCGGGATTTTTACTTATAAGTGGTTACTGCAGCTTAACCGGTTTATGATCTTGTTCTATTATTGGTATTGATTCAATTATAAACTGTTGACTTTTTCCCACATCTCTTTATTCACAGGGATTCCATATTTTAAGTTGTGTGCCCGGTCTTTTACTACCCGTTCACCCGGATACCTTACTTCTTTTTCTGTTTCATCAGGGACAGACGCTTTTAGGTCATCTATAATTTCACTGATTGTTTTTTCGATTAAAGGGAAATTGCTTAACTTTTTGAGGCAGAAGGAAATAAACACCTGTGATAAGCCATATTCTGCTTCTTGTTTGCTCAGTTGTGATGTGGAAGCACCTCCCGACAGAATTGCAGCTAATATATCGAGCAGTAAAGATAAACCTGCTCCTTTCCAGTATCCTACCGGCAAAGCCCTCCGGGTAGATAATATTTCTTCAGGATCATTGGTTAAAATGCCTTTGTTGCTGAATCCTCCGGGAAATGGCAAAAGTTGGCTATTAAGCTGGCAAGATTCCATTTTTCCATATGAAAATTGTGATAGTGCAAAATCCAATACAATGGCTTCGGTTCCATAAGGAACAGCCAGAACCAATGGATTATTGCCTAATTTCCTATTTTTAGCACCCCAGGCCGGCATATTTGCTTCTGTATTAGTCCAGCCAATAAAGGCATATCCTTTTCGTGCAGCATACCAACCATAAGTACCTCCCCGCATCCAATGGTTGGTGTTGGATATTGCTACACAACCCATACCATGTTCATCTGCAAGTTCCATTGCACGGCCTGAACAATAAAGTGCATTTAAAGGACCGGGACCTAATCGTCCGTCATATTGTTCCAGAGTTCCTGCTGAATGAGTTAGTACCGGTGACGAATCTACATTAATAAATCCTTTGTTGATATAATCTATAAATCGTGGGAATCTGTTTATACCATGTGAATTTACTCCATCCAGTGTGTTTTCAGTAAAAATCCGGGCACATTTTGCAGCTTTACTTTCTGTAAAGCCATTTTTAATTAATACTCTTTTAAATTCATTATGTAATGAGTCAATTGATACCAATATCTGCTTCATCTTATGATCTATTTATAGCTTCTGTTACTTGTTGTAATAGTTTTGGTACTTTAATATATGGATCACCTGCACCTAATGTTTCGATTGGTAGATAACCTCTGTATCCTGCTTCTTTAATGATTTTAAATAACTTATTAAAATCTGTCGGAGTTTCATTCCCGTCAATCCATACATTTTCCTTAATCTGCCAGGTTACAGCGTGATGTATATTCTTTTTAATTTCTTCATAAGGGTCAGCTTTTCTGTAACTGCCGATATCAAGATTTAATCCCAGCCACTCAGAATCTACCATCTCAATTATTTTATTGACATCGGCCGAAGTATATAAAAAATCATTGTGATTTTGCAGTGCAATGACTACACCTAAATCTTTTCCATAATCACAACATGTTCTGATATCTTTAGCCATCCATTCAAAAACCTGATCACGTGAATATCCTTCATGTTTATGAGTTCCTGCAAAAATTCTTAAGTTCGGACTACCCAATTGAGCGGCAGCTTCTATCCATTTTTTTATTAAATTAATATCCCTTTTACGGGCTTGTGCATCAGGATTTGCAAAATCATTTCTTATACCTGTACCACTTATATCTAATCCTAATATAAAGGCTTCTTTTTTAAAATTATTAATTAATGTGATGTCAGGTGGTTCCGGATAACCCGGGAAATAATAACCGGTTGGATCAATTGCATCAAAATTGTATTTGGCACAAAACTCAAGCATATCAAACAAATCAGCCTTATCATCCTGTAATATTTTATTAAAAGAGTATAAATTCAGGCTGATCTTGAATTTATGATTATTGTGCTGGCGGGAATCGTCATCTTCTGAAATTAATTCCTTTAATGAAAATGGTAGCAAAGATGCTGCTAATGCCGATTTCAAAGCTTTTCTGCGGTTCATGTTATACGTAATTTTCATTTGCTGCTTATATTGGTTCTTTATGAATGAAACTATTAATTTAGCAATAATTTCCTGAAGATATACAAATAACATTTCAAACTCGATTGTTTATTATTTCTACCTTTACAATATAAACGTTGATCAATTATAACAGCATGGAAGGAACATCTAAGTGGCATTCATCGAAATATACTAAAGTTGTTGAAGATTTAAATAGTTCCGATTCAGGCTTAAGTACTGATGAGGCAAAGCAAAGACTTCAGGAATATGGCCCCAATCAAATACAACGACAAAAAAGAGAAAGCATCTTTAAATTACTTTGGCGGCAAATTAACAATCCACTAATCTGGGTTTTAATTGGTTCAAGTATTGTCGCCATATTATTAGGGAAAATCACCGACGGTTTGGTAGTACTTTCTGTTGTTGTGATTAATACTATTATTGGTTTCATTCAGGAGTATAAAGCAGGCAAAGCTATTGAAGCACTGAGTGAAATGGTTCCTGAGAATGCTACTGTTTATCGCGATGGCAGAAAAGTTGACCTCCCAGTTGCAGATATAGTGCCTGGTGATGTAGTAGAGCTGGAAGCAGGTGATCGTGTACCGGCTGATATGCGCCTTATGAAACAA
>DASRQG010000114.1:0-5637 GCA_035645995.1 Mariniphaga sp.
GCAATTGAATTTAAAACACTTCCGATTGTACGTCAAGGATTGTATTTCAGGAGATGGGATATTGGAGTATAATATTATAAGAATTTAAAGGTTGTTTTTAGATTAGGATGCATTGAAACTACATGTAAGAAGTCTTATTTATTGTTGGTTTGAATAAATAAGGGTTAAATAACTCTTTTATTATTTTGGAATTAACATGAGTTTTAATCAATTACTAACGTAAAAAAATATTAGTTTTACAGGATTAGTATTTAGAAGGTATATGTATCACGAACCTTTATTTGGGAAAGAATGGAATTGGCGCAACGTTAAAATGGAAGCGCATGAAAATATTATGACTTTACGGAATTAAATTCCGGAGTAAGGGATTTGTTGTTATATGCAGCAGATCCCTTTTTTAATGTCAATATTTTAAAAATAATAATGTATGACCAGACAAAAGAAAATTTTTCTTGAAGAATCAGAGATGCCGAAACAATGGTACAATTTGGCCCCTGATCTGCCCACTCCTATGAATCCGCCACTTGGACCGGATGGTAATCCACTGACCCCGGAAATGCTTGCTCCTGTATTTCCAATGAACCTGATAGAGCAGGAAGTTAGTCAGGAACGTTGGATTGATATTCCTGAAGGCATTCGTGAAATATTAGTACAATGGAGGCCAAGCCCTTTAATCCGTGCTTATGAGCTGGAAGAAGCATTAGGAACTCCTGCAAAGATCTACTACAAAAACGAAAGTGTTTCTCCGGCAGGCAGCCATAAACCAAATACTGCAGTTGCGCAAGCATGGTACAATAAAGAGTTTGGAATAAAAAAACTTACTACCGAAACCGGAGCAGGGCAATGGGGGTCAGCACTCTCATTTGCTTGTGCACAGTTGGGAGGAATTGAGTGCAAGGTGTTTATGGTGCGTGTAAGTTTTGATCAGAAGCCTTTTCGTAAAATGATGATGCAGACCTGGGGAGGTACCTGTATTTCAAGTCCCAGTACAGAAACCCAGGCAGGCAGGAATATACTGGAGCAGTATCCTGATACACCGGGAAGCCTTGGTATCGCTATTTCTGAAGCCATCGAAGCAGCAGTGACTGATCCTTCGGGAGGTACACGTTATTCTCTGGGATCGGTACTGAATCATGTGATGTTGCATCAAACCATCATAGGATTGGAAGCTAAAAAACAACTTCATAAAGTGGGTATTAAAAACCCGGATGTTGTAATTGGTTGTTGTGGTGGAGGAAGTAATTTTGCAGGTATCTCTTTCCCCTTTATGTATGAAAAAATACATGGTGCCGACATTCAAATTATAGGAGCTGAACCTTTTAGTTGTCCTACCCTTACAAAAGCACCATTTATTTATGATCATGGTGATGTTGCTAAAATGACACCCCTGCTTCCGATGTATAGTCTCGGTCATTCATTTATTCCTGCTCCTATACATGCAGGAGGGTTACGTTATCATGGAATGGCGCCACTTGTTAGTGCTGCTTTAAAAGATGGTTTAATGGAAGCTCAGGCAATTCATCAAAGCGAATGTTTTGAAGCCGGCCTGTTGTTTGCAAAGACTGAAGGCATTATACCTGCACCTGAGACTACACATGCTATCGCTTCTGCGATTCGTGAAGCAAAGAAAGCTAAAGAAGAAGGAAAGGAAAAGGTAATCCTTTTCAATTTTTCAGGGCATGGCTTAATGGATTTAGTAGGTTACGATAAGTATATGTCAGGGCAGTTGAGCGACTATGAATATCCCGAATCAGAAATCTCAAAAAATTTGAGAGACCTTGAAGGGTATCCTATGCCTAAATAATTTTTAGATAGTGTTGTTTACAAGGCTAATTGTGCCACCGGATTGGTGGCACAATTTTTAAAAAAACAGATTTATAAGGTTTTCCTGAATATCAGGATTAATATTTCGCACATTTTGAAGGATGTCGTTGTAAGTATGTCTTTCTCCAATAAGTAATTCGTTAAGATCAGAAGCTTGTTGAGAAGTGAAATAAGTGCCAGAAATATCAGCATTATTTATATGGCCACGTTCCACCTGAAGTTCAACTTTAAAATGTTTATCCTCAATCTGATCTTCGTTTTTAAAAGTATATTTCGGTGAGTAGCCAAAATTCCAATCCCAGGTCATAAATTTTTCCTTCACCAGTTGCTGAATGATGTTCAGATCATCACCACTTAAATCGTATAAAGTACTTCCTGGCTTTTCTGATTCATATTTTAACATGTAGGATGTAAACTCGCGAAGTGAAATATTATCTTTTAAGTAGGGTAAAATATTGGTTACCACACTTCGTTTCGATTGTACCGCTTTCCCTTCATATTTTCCGGGAGCAACTTTTATTGATAGCCCCAAAGTCTCTAAATTAGAATTGTAAAGCAGGGTTCCATGATGAAGTACCCGGTTTTTGAATATATGTTCTGCATTGCCTGATATTTTTTTATTATCGAGAAGCAGATCATTCCTGCCTGATACTGTTGCATGAACGCCCAACTCTCCTAAAGCTTCTACGATAGGTTGAACAAACCTGCTGAAACTGATTTGCGAGGGGCTGTCCACATTTTTTATATAAGCAAAATTGAGATTTCCTGCATCATGGAAAACGGTTCCTCCGCCCGAAATGCGACGTGCAACCTTTATGTCATTTGCAATTATATACGGATAATTTACTTCTGCCATAGCATTTTGATGTTTGCCAATTACAACTGTATCTTCACTTTGCCATAGCATGAAGATATCTTCCTTAAAATTCTTTAGTAAATATTCTTCTGTTGCCAGACAAAAGAAGGGGTCATTCTTTTTTAAATGAATGCAGAGCATTGAATCTTAGATTTATGAAATATTAAACCTGGAATTTTATACAATTTCATGCAAGATATTCTAAATCTCCCACATTTTATAGTGAAGGTATAGGTTAAAAATATAGATTGTAACAGAATTAAAATGCCACAATAATTCCAACAGTAGGTAATACTGTTCCTGTAGTATTTGTAACCCTTCTCAGGCTGTATCTGGTATCATTGTCGGTCGTTACAAAATTTCCTGCATCATTAGTTTCTCTAACGATGATATCCTGTTGTTCTGCCTGGAAATTATAAATGTTCTGTACATCGATGTAAAATTTTGCAGTTACACGATCCAGGTAGAACGATTTATCAATTCTGATATCCAGTTGATGAAAAGGACTAAATCGAGCGGCATTTAATTGATTGAAATCAAAATAAGGGCCACCGGTAATGTTCCATGCCTCTATAAACGAAGAACGATCCATATCATACGGAGTATATGGAAGTCCGCCTACATACCTCCATCTGCCCCCGACACGCCATCCACGCTTAAGTTCTGTGGTTGATGTTACATTCAATAAATGCCTTGCGTCCCATCCGGTGGGAATGTATTCCTTTGTATCGTTCATGAACTCACTTCTGACAAGGGTGTAGGAAAGGTTCAGGTTAAATCCTTTTGGTGTATTGACTCGTGCTTGAAATTCAGCACCAAACGCCCGTCCTTCTGAATTTGACAGTACTTCCTCATCGCCAATAACTCCAAAATCCGCTCCTTTGTTTGCCAGACTTATTTTATCTTTAACCGAGTAAGGATAGTTGTTATAGCCTTTCCAGAAACCTTCTAATGTTAATTGAACAGACTGACGTGGACGATACTCTAATCCTCCAATTAAATGATCGGATTGAATATAAGTCAGGTTATTTCTTTTATTTATGTAATTATCATTCATTTTAAAGCCAAGAGTTGTTAGGGGAGGGAGTTGATAGTACCTGCCTGTATTGAAGTTTAGACTCCATTGATCTGAAAGGAGAAAGGAAGCAGAAAAACGGGGTGAAAGTTGATCCGGTAAATTATTCATACTTGAAGAATAATTATTGGCATCAGTTCTAAACCCTGCAGAAAGAACCAATCGTTCTTTGAACAAATTTTTACTGATTTGTGCAAATAATCCCCATTTTAGCAGGTTAAGTTGTGTTTCATAATTGATGTCGATAAATGAATCCCCATAAAAACGCTGTTGTTGTGTGTTATTTTCATAGGTAATCTGCTCCAGGTTAAAACCTGTATTTAGTTTGTATCCATCTAACCGGATAGAAGATTCAAAGCGCAATTTATTCTCAATTTCCTGAGAAAGGTAATCCAGTATTTTATTGTCTTCAGAACTATCATCATTGTCGAGGTATTTATAAGACTCATTATTTAAATGGCTTCTGCTAATGACAACCGTCTGGTAACTATGGTTGCTGTAATGTCTGTAAACTGTTCCAAGGGTATAATTCCATTGTTCATTTACAGGAATTCTGCTTAAAATAGAAGTTTGTTGTTCATCGGGATTTTCAATTCCCAGATTTAAATCAAACACGTCAACAGCACCAAGACCGATAAACGTAATTTCATTTTTTTTATCGATACGGGTACGCAATT
The DNA here is from genome assembly GCA_035645995.1 of Mariniphaga sp. GTDB lineage: Bacteria > Bacteroidota > Bacteroidia > Bacteroidales > Prolixibacteraceae > Mariniphaga. The sequence continues at coordinate 4,433 of DASRQG010000114.1, forward strand.
TAAATTGCATATCGCTAAAGTTTGGAAGAAAAGGTAACTCAAGTGCACTAAACAGGAGTTGAAGATAAGACCGACGTGCAGAGAAAATGTAAGTTGTTTTATCGCCAATGGGCCCATCCAGAGTTACTCCTACCTCTGAAGCTCCCACAGTACCCTGGAACTTCATTTTATCTTTGTTACCATCAACCTGATTGAACTCAAGAACTCCGCTTAGGGCATTGCCTCTGTTGGCCGGAAACGCTCCTGAATAGAAATTAACTTCCCGCAGGAAATCAGCATTTATAATACCTACAGGCCCTCCTGATGCACCTTGCGTAGCAAAATGGTTGATGAAAGGTACTTCAACACCATCTAAATAGAATCTGCTTTCTGACGGCCCTCCACCACGAATGATCACATCGTTCCGATAGGCTGCTGTGGATTGTACTCCGGGGAAGGATTGAATAACTTTTGATATATCGCGGTTGGCTCCCGGATATTTTTCAATTTCGCCTATACCTATACTTCTTAATGATACCGGACTTTCCTCTGTTTTTCGAAATGGTGAAGCAGTCACTGTAACTTCATCAAGCTGTTCTTTCTGTTCCTCCATCATTATCTCTATAGAATTAGTACGTGCGGAACTCACTTCCACCTCAGAAGATATTTTCGTTTTATAGCCGACAAATGATGCTTCTAAACGAATGAATCCTGATTTTAACCCTTTTAATAAGAAGTTCCCGTTTATATCTGTTACCGTTCCGATGGTGGTTCCTGATACTACAACATTCACAAATGGCAGTGGCTCATTGGTTACAGCATCAGAAACCCGGCCCGATATTGTTGCATTTTGTGCAGATAATAATGCCGGGAAAAGTGTCAGAATGAATAAAAAATAATATTTTTTCATAGTTATATGCATATCAGATAAAAATGTAAATATCATAACTTTTACTTGAAGTAATAAAATTGATGTTAAATCAGATACAATGTTTAACTTTATTATTAGATAAATTTGTTTAATTTTTTTTCGAATTAAATAAACAACAATGTTGAAATAAAGTTTTGAGCGTATAAATCATTTTAAATAATAATATTGGAAAGTGTATGAGAGCTGTTATTCAAAAAGTATCAGAAGCAAGTGTATCCGTTGAGGGTGTTGTGATATCAAAGATTGGAAAAGGCTTATTGGTGTTGCTGGGCATTGAAGATGCTGATAAGGAGGA
>DASRQG010000115.1:0-2471 GCA_035645995.1 Mariniphaga sp.
CTCGAGCTATAATGTGGGATCATTTATTACCAACCTGAATTATCAGCAACAGGCCGACGGATTCAGCTACATTCGTGATATCGCAAATAATTTTATTACTGCTTACGACTTTAACTCCGTTAACATAATGGAGACCTTCAGTCCACTCATTAATGTAGATGTTAACTGGCAAGGTGACTTTACAACGCGTGGTGAAATAAAGAAATCAAGAAACCTGACACTTGCATTTGCCAACAATCAGCTGACAGAAATACTTAGTGATGAATATACTGTTGGTGTCGGGTACCGTTTCAAACAGATGGACCTAATCATCAAGACCAAGAATTCACAACAAGCCTATTCCAATGATTTAAATCTTAGAGCTGATTTCTCATTAAGGAAAAATAAAACTGTACTTCGTAAAATTGTTGAAGACGATGATCAGGTAACTGCCGGACAGAGTGCATTTACCATCAAAACAACAGCTGACTATATGTTAAGCGACAGGTTTCAGTTGAGGGTATTCTTTGATAAGATCATCAATAATCCGTTTACCCAGCTTTCGTTTACTACCTCAAATTCAAACTTCGGTGTTAGCTTCAGGTTTACTTTGGCACAGTAAAAACTAAAACTTAAATTAGCAGCTTACTTTTACAATAAAATTATGGAAATAATGCTGCTAAACATAGACACTCCCATTGAACTGGTAAACAAGGCAATGGAAGACAGTTTGATTGGAAATCTGGGAATAAAAGTCACCAAAACAGGTGAAGGAATAGTTGAAGGGTTTCTGAAATTGTCTAATAAGAATTGCAGGCCGGGAGGATTCCTGCATGGCGGAGCGAATCTGGCTATGGCAGAAACACTGGCAGGATTGGGCAGTATGTTGCTCGTTAACCTTAAGGAGCGGGAGGTGCTGGGAACCCAGGTATCAGGAAGTCATACAGGTGTTTTATTTGAAGGGAAAGCTCTGGCAACAGCGAAAATCCTTCACCAGGGAAACAAGACACACATCTGGAATGTTGATGTAAAAAACGAAAGTGGGAAACTAATTTCTACCATACGTGTAACCAACATGATAGTTAAAAGAAAGAATGACTAACTCAAATAATCTTGCATTATTTATAGATAACCTACTGGAGAAAAATTGTCCATTTGCTTTATGGGTGATGCCTGGAAGCAAATCACCTGAAATAATAATTTCAGATCGTGAAAATATCATTTATCCAGTACGATTTGAAAAGTTAAATGGAGGGGAAGGGTTTGTTTTTGCACCATTCACTATAAGCACCGAGGCACCTTTGTTACTTCTTAAGCCAGGAATATATAAAAAAGGAGTAGATGATATTTTAAATCTTGATCTCTCAACTCTCTCTGCTTTTGAAAAGGATAATACCATAAAAAATAACCACTACATAATTTCCAGAGAAGAGTATCTTGAAGACATCAACAAAGCTATTGATACCATAAAAAAGACCCGGCTGGCAAAGGTAATTGTATCACGTCTTATACCTCAAAAACGAGAGAACGAATCTATTGGTAAGATTTTCATTCAATTGTACAATCAGACTCCGAATGCCATGACTTATCTCGTTCATCTTCCATCAGACAAAAAGGTGACTGCAGCAGGAATGTGGATGGGTGCTACACCGGAAGTTTTATTGAAATCAACCGGCAGGGAGTTGGAGACAGTTTCACTTGCCGGAACCCAATCGAGGCGAGATGATGATGATTATAGCTGGCATACCAAAGAAATTGAAGAACAGGCATTCGTTTCGAGATACCTGCTCGATATTTTTTATAAGTTCAACATATATCCATATACAACCCAGGGGCCGGAAACATTGGAAAGCGGTCATGTTGCCCATTTAAGTACTATATTCAGGTTTGCAGCAAAGAAACTGGCCACTAATCTTGGTAATTTTATTGCCGAACTTCATCCCACACCGGCTGTTTGTGGTTATCCTAAATCAAAGGCGGCAATATACATTCCTCAAATAGAAAAGCATAGCCGAAAATATTATACAGGATATTTAGGGCCCTGGCGTTTAAATGGTGAGGTATCATTATTTGTGAACCTCCGATGTATGGAAATTTTACCGGAAGAATACATTCTTTATTCCGGAGGAGGAATAACCTCACGCTCGGTACCTGAAGATGAATGGGAAGAGACAAATAAAAAAGCAACCACGCTATTGTCAGCTATAGAAGCAGTACAAAACAAATGATATCAACTAAAAAACACGTTCAGCAACTGGCATTCCTACTATATGCTAAAGGAATTAACGATATCGTTATTTCTCCCGGCTCACGCAATGGACCATTAATTCATACACTGGCATTATCAAACCATTTCAACTGCCGTAGTATTGTGGATGAACGCAGTGCAGCATATTTTGCCATTGGCCTATCACAGGCATCAAAAAAGCCTGTTGCTGTTGTATGCAGTTCCGGTACTGCAGCATTAAATTTTGCTCCCGCTGTCGCAGAAG
>DASRQG010000116.1:0-7054 GCA_035645995.1 Mariniphaga sp.
AATTTCATACTCTGAAGCATTTGCAACAAATGAATGATCCTGTCCCTCCTGTTTACAATGGGTTGATCCTTATTTAAACCATCAATAATTTTAACATCCTGCTCACTCATATCAAAATCAAAAATATCGAAATTTGATTTCATTCGCTCCGGATTTTCAGTTTTAGGGATTGGAATATAACCCTTTTGAAGATTCCATCGCAATGTAATTTGAGCAGGTGACTTTTTGTATTTCTTAGCCAGTTCAATAATTTCAGGAATTTTTGTAACCTTACCCACCATTAAAGGGCTCCATGAAACCAATTGAATATTTTTATCATGACAATAACCAGCAAGTTCGGGCTGTGCATTATATGGATGAAGTTCTACCTGATTTACTGCCGGAGTTATCCTACTATTCAACAACAGATAGTCGAGGTGATGAATATTAAAATTGCTAACTCCAATTGCACGAATCAATCCTTCTTCATATAATTCCTCCATTGCTTTCCAGGCTTCAAGAGAAACCTTACCAAGTGGCCAATGAATCAAATATAAATCCAGATAATCAGTATTCAATAATTTTAAGCTTTCATAGATTGCTTGTTTAGCTGATGCATAACCTTGTCGTTCATTACCTAACTTAGTCGTAATAAATATTTCATCACGCGGCACACCACTGGCTTTAATTCCTTTTGCTACCCCCTCTTCATTATGATACATATAGGCTGTATCAATACTCCTGTATCCAACTTTAAGAGCCTGCTTCACAGCCTTTTCAACCTGACCTCCTTCTTTCATTCGAAATACACCATATCCAAGTCGCGGCATTTCTACCCCATTATTTAACCTCACCGTTAAAGTAAAATCCATTTTTGTGTGTTTAATTCTGTCATGCTTATATGAACAAGGGGTAAACATCGCACATAACAAGCATTAAAGCTTTAAAGTTCATTTACAAATATCATTTTTACATGGTACAACAGACTATAATTAAAGAAAATCATGAATAAAACAATTCTGCATTAAAATGTAATAAATTGATTCAATTTTATTTATGATAACTAAAAGCTTTAGAGATATTGCCCTTTTCTCATTCATAATAAAAGTTTAAATATAAATTTAAGCCAAACATCTACCAGTCCTTGTCCAGTTGTAATTGAATTTGGTCTGGAGCAGGTATACAGAATGTATATTGTTATTATCAGGAGCAGAGGACAAAAAACCATCCCACAAAAAAGATTGAATAGAGTATATGAAAGCAAGATTTGGAAACAGTTATTTTTATCCAATGAAAATAATTATGTATCTTCATAATGAACCATGATTATTAATCTTGAGGTTTTTTTGGGAAATAACTTACAAAGTAAAATTATAATCAAAAAGGGTTTTGTAATTTTGGGTTCAGTGAGGCTTCAGCTATTAATAATTAATTTAAAACAAAAGAAAGTTACTATAAATTCTAATTCAAAAATTCATAAAAATGAAAGAAAGAAGTATTGAATTGCTAAATGCTGCCGTTGCAGATGAACTTCAGGCTGTACATCAGTATATGTATTTTCATTTTCATTGCGACGATCAGGGATACGATTTACTGGCGAATTTGTTTAAACGGACAGCCATTCAGGAAATGGTTCATGTTGAAAAACTTGCAGAACGCATTTTATTTCTGAAGGGTGATGTAAAAATGGAATTGGCAGGGGAAATAAAACAGGTGAGGGATGTGAGAGCGATGCTTGAAATGTCTGCAGAGATGGAAGACACTAGTGCACGCGAATACAATGAATGGGCCAATGAATGTGCAAAAAATGCTGATGCTGTCTCAAAAAAGATTTTTGAGGAACTAGTATCGGAGGAAGAAAGACATTTCAATCAGTTTGATGATGAAATGGAAAACCTAAAGAAATTTGGAGACAATTATCTTGCTCTGCAATCGATCGAACGTAGTAAAAGCATGGGTGGTGGAGGAGAAGCTTAACACTAGCATTCACTTAACCACATAACTTATTACAAAACAAAGGATTGGCAAAACTATATTAAAATTAAATTTTTGTCAATCTTTTTTTTATTTAAGCCACCATACAATTAAAAAAAATATACTTTTGAAATGTTTTAAAATTAAATTTTACAGTAATTACGCAGGTGAAAACAAACATACGAACAACAACCCCTAATGACCTTAACTTTTTAGAAACACTCGAGAAACGATGCTTCCCCAAGTATCAACAAAGTACACGCCGGGCTATTCGTTATAGTATGAGCAGTCCCTTTCAAAAAGTATTTATTGCTGAAATAAATTCAGGAAAAGAAAAACAACCTGTAGGCTCTGTCACCATCTATCTGTATGCAAAGACCATCCGTATATATTCAATAGCAGTACTTCCTGAAACACAGGGTATGGGTATTGGAAAGCAACTGCTTGAACACATCCTTCGATTGGCACACTCGAAGAAGATAGGAAGGATTTCGTTAGAAGTTAGGCAATCTGACCCAAAAACAATCAATTTTTATAAACAAGCCGGATTTACGATCACAGAAGAACTTCCTGAATATTATACCAAAGAAGAACATGGATACCGAATGATATTACTCCTGGAAGATTGGCAAGACAAACAAAATATATCTAATATTATAATAGTCAGGAATCCTAAAAACTGGAACCTTCAAATAGAAGGAGTTAAGGTAATATCCTCAAGAGATTACATTACGGGATCAGAATTCCAGTCACATAAAAATGTAAGGATTTTTAATCTGAGTAATTCTTATCAATACCAGAAAATGGGCTATTATGTATCATTGTTGGCTTCTGCACGTGACCACAGAGTAATTCCAAATGTAACCACGCTCCGTGATTTCAGTAGTCTTTCTTTGATTCGTTCACTTTCAGGATATATTGATGAGGATATACAAAAAACTTTTAAAAATATTGAGGACAATAAAATAAGCATATTTGTTTATTTTGGGAAATCAGTAAAACCCAGGTTCAGACAATTGGCACAAAAGCTATATCATCTTTTTGAAGCACCACTACTACAAATAGATTTTGTTAAAACCACAGAAAAGTGGATGATTCAAAAAGTTACACCATTAAGTTTAAAAAAAGTAAATCCTGATCATTTAGAGAAAGTACAGGTATTTGCTCATGATTATTTCTCAAAAAAACGATTTAACAGGCCACGTTTTAAAAACTATAAATATGATTTGGCGATATTAGTAAATCCCAATGAAGAAAACCCTCCCTCCTGCCCCGACGCATTACAGCTTTTTAAAAAGGCAGCTGAGAAAAATGCTTTTTACGTAGAATTCATTACAAAAGACGATTTGAGTCAACTATCGGAATTTGATGCATTATTTATCAGGGAGACAACCAGCGTGAATAATCACACCTATCATTTTTCCAGAACAGCTTATGCTGAAGGTTTGGTGGTGATTGATGATCCCTGGTCTATTCTAAGATGTTCAAATAAAATATTTCAAAACGAACGATTAAAACAAAATAAGATTAAGACCCCTGCCACGCTCGTTCTATCTAAATCGAATTACAATGAATCAAAACCTGTCAATCTAAATTTCCCAATTGTATTGAAGCAACCCGATAGTGCATTTTCATTAGGAGTTGAAAAGGTTAACAATACAGAAGAGTTAAATGCATCACTTAAAAAGTTATTTCACCTGTCGGATTTAGTAATTGCACAGGAATTTATGCCCTCCGAATTCGACTGGCGAATCGGGGTGCTCGATCAATCTCCTTTATATGCTTGTAAATATTATATGGCAAAAGATCATTGGCAAATATATGACTGGCACAGTGAGGATAATCAGAATTGGGGTAAAACAGAGACCATAGCAATAGAAAATGTTCCTGAAATTGTTGTAAAAACTGCTGTTAAGGCAGCTTCTCTCATTGGTGATGGTTTGTATGGTGTTGATCTGAAAATGATAGATGGAGAAGTATATGTGATCGAAATAAATGACAATCCAAATATTGATGAAGGGATTGAAGATGCAGTATTAAAAGATGAACTTTATAACCGTATAATGAAATCTTTATTTAACCGTATTGAAATTAACCGGAACATTGCCCAATTCGTAACCGTTTAAAACATTATTACTCCTATTAAACACCATGAGCAATAAATTCCGGTTTTTCAGATGCAGTAAAAATTTTCTGCTATTCCTTTATGTATTTTCAGACCTCTGATGGTTCCATACTAAATCACTGCACAATCTTTACACTTTAACTGACTCATATTTTACCAACATGGAACCATATTTCATATATCTTAATAATCTGGCTAACAGAAACCGCAAACAATTTGAACAATATCCGGCACTTCAATGGATGAACAGTAGTCGTGCAATAAATGCACAAAAAAAGAAAGACAACCTTTCAGCCCAATTATCCCGAATATTTAAAGATACTAAACCCTATCACAATCAACTCTCCGAGGGCTGCAGATTATGTGGTACAGGAACCTGGAGTTGTTTATTCATCACCAATAAATGTAATGCTAAATGCTTTTATTGCCCCTCAGCACAGACAAATGATGAAATTCCTGCCACTCAAAGTTTAACCTTCAGCAGCCCGGAAAGCTATGCCGCATATATTAACCATTTTGGATTCAAAGGAGTCAGTTTCAGCGGGGGTGAACCATTATTGTTTTTTGAGCGTACCTTAGAGTATCTGAGAGCTATACGGAAACATTGCCAACCGGACATTTATATTTGGATGTACACAAATGGAATACTTGCCACTGAAGAGAAATTCAGGCAATTGGCAGAAGCCGGTTTAAATGAAGTGCGTTTTGATATTGGAGCCACTGGTTACCGACTTGATAAGCTAAAACATGCAAAGGGAATAATACCCAATATAACAATTGAAATTCCGGCAGTTCCTGAAAGAAAAGATTTGCTAAAGCAGTTACTTCCTGAAATGGTAGAAGCTGGTGTTACAAATCTGAACCTGCACCAATTAAGGTTAACTAAATATAATGTTCTTAAACTTGTCAAACACAATTACACCTATATTCAAGCAGAACAACCTGTAGTGTTAGAATCAGAACTTACTGCATTGGAAATTATTAAAACAGCAGGTGAAAACCACAGCAATATAGGAATAAATTACTGTTCTTTTTATTACAAAAACAGATACCAATCATCAGGATTTAGAAAAATCTTAGCAAAAGCATCAAATGTGCCGGAAGACAAAATCACTGAAAGGGGGTATATCAGGTACTACAATGGACAATCTATAGGATACACAGCCATGGTTTTAACAGAACTATATGAAACTAATACTCAACTACAGAAACTCGAATTAGCCGATAAAACTTGTGGTATAAAAATAGAAACTGCAATGCCAACAATTCAGCTTACCTCAGATCAAAAAGCAGAAGTTGACCGATTACTTTGTAAAGAGCCGGTTCACATTCCTTCTGAAGAATATTTATTTAAAATATGGCAAATGGAATATATAGAAAAAGGCATTTGTGAGTATTAGACCTTATCTTCTCCCGGCTAATGATGCAGATCGCTCCAAAAATGCTCACACTTCTTTTTGCAAAACAACTTTGATAATAAACAAGTATTTAGTTGGTCTCTAACAAAAAAGGTTCCTTCCCCACCAATTCCATTTCGTCGAGCAGATAACCTGCTCCGGCAAATTTATCAATCAGGAAAAGAGCATACCGGATGTCGATAGCAATATTCCTGCTCATATCCGGATCATACATTATATCACTCATTGTACTTTCCCAGGCACGATCGAAATTAACTCCAATAAGGTGTCCTTTTGCATTTACAACAGGACTTCCTGAATTTCCTCCGGTTGTATGGTTCGATGCTGTAAAACAAACAGGCAGGTACCCCTCATTTGTTTCATATATTCCATAATCTTTAGCCTCATATAAATCACGAAGGTACTGTGGAACATTATAATCATATATTTCAGGATTGTCTTTTTCTATGATACCCTCAAGTGTGGTATAATATTTATAGTTAACCCCATCTCTCGGTTTGAATCCTTCAACCATACCATATGCGACACGTAAAGTGAGATTTGCATCAGGATAAAGCGGCTCCCCCTTCTTCATTTCCATAATACCCGCCATGTAGATTTTCATATTACTATTTATACCTTCAGTAAGAACATCCAGTTCCGGTTTAATGACGGAGGAGTAATGTGTGTAGAGCTGGTTATACAATACAATTACCGGATCTTTTTTAAGTCGTAATAATTCTTTCTGATTTCCATTTTCAACCAGTTCAGTAATTTTATCCTGATCTGTAAGTAAAGATTTTTTATAAATTTTCCTTAAAAGTTTATCAGGCCCATGCTTCTGCATAACCGATGTGAAGTATGCAGGTTTATATTTATGATCCAGATCATCATTAAGAACAGGTAAAAGAGCATTAAAAATCTGTTCATCAACTGATTGATTAAAATCTTTATAGAATATAGGTAAACGATCTTGTGCAGTCTTTAATAGTACTTCGTAGATTTTATCTTCTTTTTTTTCAATGGTGTTGATAATATCATTAAACTTTGCCGCAAGCTCAAAAATCTCTATACCGCGAAGTACGATTTCTGAATAATAATCTGATGCTTTTACCACATCGGAATAAGCAGAATATAAAGAATTAAAATTATCAAACACATCCTTATAGGTACTTTCCCAGGTACCCTTATCGATTGCCCAATTTTTAAAATCCTCTTCAAAAGCAAGTTTTTTATTCACAGCATCGAGTCTTTCAAGTCCCAGGATTTCTCCCTGCCATTTTTTCCACGCATTACTTACAGTTGCATGTTTAGCAGCATATTGAATTCTGACAACCGGATCGGCATTCATCGCTGCACTAAATATTTCAAGTTTTTTATCTCGGATGTTTATTCTGTCCGGGTCACGTTGTTTCAAAATAATTTCTACCTCATTAGAAGGGATATATTGCATAGTGCTACCCGGATTTCCAAAAACCATTGTAAAATCTCCCGGCTGAACACCTTCAAGCGAAATTGGGAAAAACTTTTTAGGTTTATAAGGAACATTATCGGGAGAATAAGCAGCAGGTTCATTGTC
>DASRQG010000117.1:0-7402 GCA_035645995.1 Mariniphaga sp.
CCGCTGGTTCTTTTGGGCCCCAATTCTGAACGACGCCATCCACGGATAGAGTAACTGCCTCCGGAATAGAACCTGTCTTCAACAGGAATGAATTGGCTGGAGTCTGATGAATGAGTTCCCCCTGCCATTAATCGTAGTGCCAGAACCACATCACCAAGTTTATGGTAACTTCTTACATCACCCCATATTTGTGTATAACTAAAATCACCACCCAGAAAATACCCGTTGAGCCGTGCACCTGTTGACAGGAAAAAACCTTTTTCGGGAGCAAATTCAGGGTTTGAGTTATTAAAGTTGGTTGTCAGAATTAATCCTGATTTACGATAAGGGAATTTATCCTCTTCATAATCTGTGAATTCAGTATCACCCTCTTCTATGGTCTGTTCTGTATCTTCGAGATAATAAGCAAGGTTACTTTCAAGCCATCTGTTAATTATATAATTAATTGGCATTCTTACACCATAAGATCTGACATCATAGCCCGGTTCAGAATTTCTCATAATAAAAGGTTCGATCGCTATTGAAGTATTCATACCTATAAACTGAGGTTGAATCCATCGGAGGCGTGCGGAATAGGGTTCAAGAGCAGAGTGTCTGAGTCTTAGATTGATTCTTCGGGCACCGCCCAGAAAACCACGATAGGTAAAGTCGAGAAATGTTCTGAATTGTTCTTCTGTTCCATAGCCTGCACCGTACCGCGTACTTACTCTGGGTGCTTCTTCAACATAGATGCGAACAGGTATAGGACTTTCTTGTGTTTCGTTATCCTTTTGGGGAAGGACAGATACTACTGAGAAAAGTTGTAACCTGTATAGAGCCTGTCGCGTGCGTGTTAGCTTATATTGATCGTACAATGCCCCTTCTTCATACTGCAGTTGTTTAAATATAAATTCTTCAGAAACATGTTTGTTCCCCAGAATGGATGTTTTTCCAAAATAGGATAGAGGGCCTGTTGCTACCTCATAATTAATATCCGTAATTAAATTTTCATAATCAAAATTTAAGTTGTATGTGGTATTAGCATAGGCATAACCTAAGGTGCGATATGCATCATCAAGTAATTGCATATCCATAATGATTGCTTCATCTCTAAAACGTTCTCCGTTTTTTAAGAGAGGCTTTTGATTCATCCTTTTAAACAGAGAATCCAGATTGGCAGATTTAGTATCTTCAGGAACCTCTATTTTTATTGTGTCAATTTCAACAGGTTCTCCTTCTTCTATTTCAATAAGCAGATTCAATTTAGTTTTTTCATCATTGATATTTACAGGCTCTATTGCGGCTTTAACTTTAAGAAAACCTTCACTTTGATATATCCTTGTGAGGCGTTCCATATCCAATTCAATCAATTCTTCATTGTAAAGGAATGGTTCTTCCTTAAGAATAGCTTTTTCTAACCATGATACTTCTTTTATTACCATCCGGTCTAATAAAAAATCTTTTTCCAGTGTTTTGTTCCCTCTGAATCTGATTTTTCGCACTTCATAGTTTTCTTGTGCTTTAGAAAGGGCAGGCACAAAACTCAGGATAAAAAAGCTAATTAAGAATAAAAAGACGTGGTTAGTCATATATTAAGATTCTAAACCTAAAAGAAACAAAGCAGATTTCGGTCCATTTTATGATTTACAGCTTATAATGGGATAAATTTAATAAATTACCTGATAATAAGCATGAATTGATATAATGAACTCGTAGAGAAAATTCTACATCATTCCCCACTCGAATGGGGAAAGTTTAAGATTTCATTCTCCTTTTGTGAATGATTAATAAGGAACTTAAACAATGGCATAATTCTTCTGTCGTATAACCAAAGCATTTTATTATAAGGAATGAAGAAGAATAAAATAAAGAGTATATTAATTAACATTTTTAAGATTTTCAAAAATTCAATTAAAAACTTTGGTTCGAACAGACCGGTACAGATGGCAGGGACTACTGCTTATTTTGCTATTTTTTCGCTTGCACCAATAATTATTATAATTATTTCTGTATTTGGTTATATTACCGGAATATCAACGATCAGAGATAAACTTTTCGAGGAAATAGAAGTGATGATAGGCAGTGATAGTTCCAAATTACTCCAGGATGCAATTAGTAATTACAATGTGGTTGAAAATAGTACCATTGGCACTATCATAGGTATTATTATATTCCTTGTTTCAGCTACAGCTTTATTTAGTGAATTACAAAACTCAATCAATTTTATCTGGAGGGTAAAAGTTAAATCTACATTGAAAGTAAGTTTATTAAACTTATTAAGGACAAGATTATTTTCTTTCGCTGTCATTTTGGGACTTGGGTTTCTGTTGCTGGTATCGATTTTAGTGGATACTTCTATAAATATATTAAAGGATTTTTTGATTGATCAATTTAGTCCCGATTTTATAATTTTCACACAAACAGCAAATCTTTTGTTTTCTTTAGGTTTAGTTATAATAGTAACTGCATTTATTTATCGGTATCTGCCTGACCTGCATGTTGAATGGAGTGCAGCATGGTTTGGTGCTATAATCACATCTTTAATATTTGCAGCCAGCGGGTTAGCAATTGGGGCTTTTATTTCTTCATCAAATTTGGGAGTAGTGTATGGTGCAGCCGGTTCTATTGTGGTTATTCTTGTATGGGTATATATTATTTCCTTTATTTTTTATTTTGGGGTTGAATTAACACATCAATTTTCACTTTTTTATGGACATACTAATATGCCGCGGAATTATGCCGGTACTTTTGAAATTCATTCGGTAGAGTAAATCAATAGGAATTAAAAACAAAACCGGCATCCTAAAAAGCCGGTTTGTGTCAAAAAATCTTTGGTAGAATAAACTAATATCTCCCTTTAATTAATGAGAGTAAAATGGAGATTATTGCAAAAATTAAAAGGATATGTATTAATTTCCCAAGCGACAGGATAAAGAATCCAAGGATCCACCCTATCACCAGAATTATCGCAATAATATAAAGCAATGTTCTCATTATAGAGACCTGATCTCACGAATTACTTCCTCTCTTGTCTTTCCTGTAGCTTTCTGAATCCGACCTACAAGTTCATCCTCCTTGCCTTCAGTATAAGTGAGGTCATTGTCACTAAGATCACCATACTTTTGTTTTAATTTACCTTTTAAAACATTCCAGTTGCCTTTAATTTCCAATTTGTCCATAGCATAATAATTTAAATAGTTATTAAATAGTGAAAATTTAATTGAATCAATTAATGACCCGATTAAGCATGATATCTAAAAAGTGTGCCGAAATGTATTTTTATATATTGATAGTCAGCAGAACATATTTATTGAGATGCTTCCCTTATTATTTACCCAACGTCAGAAACTGATATATAATTAGAACCAAGATTAAAATTCAAAGTCATACCTCATGTTTTCTAATCGATTTATTTTGAGCTAGTCTCCGCGACCATAATATGGTTGTTTATCTGTTGATTTTTTCCTCAGTTTGCGTAGATTATCCTCAAGAAAAAGAAGTATAGTAAATTAAAGATTTTTTTGGTTAATATAGCACTATGTGCGATAATGAGCATAAAATCAATCAATTATAAATAAAGTTTTGAAGTGTGAATTTTTGGCACTGTATTTTCAAAGAAAGAATCCAGAATGTTTAACTTTTAAATTACATGGACATGAAAACAAGAAAAAATTTTAAAATTTCTTTGACAATATTTACCTTTTTGTTGGCAGGACTTTTTGTTGCTTGTCAACAAGGAGATAATATTAATGAGAAAGTTAGAAGTGAGGTAGAAGAATTAAGAGATGACCTTAACGAACTTGATGAAAATGATTCAAATTTTGCCGACAAATTAAGAAGCGAATTGGAAGATTTTGAAGAATCAATGAACGATTTGAATGAAGATATGAATGAATCCGGACAGCAGATTTCTATGGATGCCCGGCAAGCAATGAATGATCTTCAGGCAGAAGCACGTTCTTTACGCATGAAACTTGAAAGTGGTGCCGGAACAGGTAGTACGTCAGGAATAGCAGGCAACATGCGCACTGATGATGATGACCGTGGTGCTATGGCTCGTGGTGAAGATGCTATAGAACGTGGTGGAGATGCAGTAAGTCGTGGTGTAGAAAGAGGTGCTGATGCAGTAAATCGTGGAGTAGAGCGTAGTGGTGATTTGGCAAGACGTGGTAGCGATGCTATTAGTGGTGATCGTACCGCACAAGCTCAACGTGATACAAGTATTACAGATACTACCACCACTGGCGAAGGACTTTATGGTGATAACAGAGAGTCAACCGGAATGATGGAACAGGATATAAGGTCTGAATTCCAGAGCTTCAGACAGAATGTTAACCAGTGGGTTGACAGACTTTCAGCTAGTGCAGAACGTTAAGCAGCGTTAGATTTTGATATAGTTTTTGTAGGTTTGGTTTTAATTAACTTAAGCAGGAGAATTGATGAATTCTCCTGCTTTGTTTTTATTCCGGCATAAGTGGATTCTCTTTTCTTGTCCCCGTTTATATATTCTCGAATTATAATTTTTGAGTGTAGAGTGGAGATACTATTTGAGAATGAACTTATCTGAATTCTACCTTACGTGATTATTTATGTTTGAGAACTCTCATTGCATTAAATATCGCAATCAAGGCAACGCCCATATCTCCAAAAACTGCCTCCCACATTGAAGCAATTCCTGCAATACCCAATACTATAAACACAAGTTTAACACCAAGAGCAAAGAAAATATTTTGCCAGACTACTGTTCTTGTTTTATTTGCAATATCAATAGCGTCGGCTACCTTTGATGGTGAATCTGTCATTAGAACGACATCGGCAATTTCAATAGCAGCATCTGATCCTAAAGCTCCCATTGCAAAACCTATATCTGCCCGTGCAATTACGGGAGCATCATTTATGCCATCGCCTACAAAAGCTATTTTGCCTCTGTTGTTTTTAAGCATTAACTTTTCAAAATATTCAACTTTTTGAGCTGGTAATAATTGAGCGTAATAGTGTGGTATTTTTAATTGGCTGGAAACAGTTTTTGCAATTTGTTCATTGTCACCCGTGAGCATAACAGTATTGATATTCTTATCATGTAACCTGCTGGTAGCTTCCAGTGCATCGTGCTTCAGATTGTCAGAAATAACAATATATCCTATATATTCATTGTCAACTGCAACATAGACTATTGTACCTGCTTCTTCTTCCCCTTTAGTGAATTTTATATTTTCATAAGACATAAGGCTTGCATTTCCGACACAAATTATTTTTTCATTTATCGTAGCTTTAATGCCTAATCCCGGAAGTTCCTCAACCTGTTCAGGGTGTATGCCGGATGACACCACGTCAGAGGCTTCCATAATAGACAAAGCTATTGGATGATTAGATAAAATTTCGGCACTTCCTGCATAGTGTAAAACTTCCTTTTCTGAATAATGAAGATTGGGTACTACCTGAGTAACTTTAAATGTTCCTTTTGTAAGTGTACCTGTTTTATCGAATACTACAGTTTTAATTTGAGTGAGTGCATCCATGAAGTTAGATCCCTTTACTAAAATTCCCCGACGGGAAGCTGCTCCTATTCCACCGAAATATCCAAGAGGAATGCTTATTACCAGGGCGCATGGACATGAAACAACTAGTACTACCAACGCACGATATATCCAATCGCTAAAAGTATGGCCCGACAGAAGGAGGGGAGGCAGAGTTGCCAGTAATAGAGCCACTAAAACTACCACGGGCGTGTAATATTTAGCAAAAGTGGTTATGAATTTTTCTGTTTCTGCTTTACGGGAGGAAGCGTTCTCAACCAATTCAAGTATTTTTGAAATTGAAGATTCACCAAATGATTTTGTAACGACGACAGTCAATACACCATTTTGATTGATCATACCTGAAAGCACTTCGTCCTTTTGTCTGATCTTTCGTGGAACGTGTTCGCCTGTAAGCGCTGAAGTATCTACAAACGAATTGCCTGATAAAACTTTACCATCTACCGGAATTTTTTCTCCGGCCTTTACTACAATTATATCACCCGGTTTCAAGCTTTCAGGTGAAACATTTTTTAGTTGGCCATCAACCTTAATATTTGCGAATTTTGGTTTTAGTTCCAGCAACGATTGTATGGATTTTCTAGATCTGTTCACAGACAGATCTTGGAAGAATTCACCGGTGACATAAAATAACATTACAGCAACAGCTTCAGGTAACGATCCAATAGCAATAGCTCCTAATGTAGCCAAAGTCATTAAAAAATATTCACTGAAGACTTGTCCGTGGACAATGTTTTTTACAGCTAGTATTATTACCTTATATCCTGTTATTAAATAGGCCGATATGAATATTATATCCTTCAATCTGATATTTGGAGCAATGAACAAATTATCGTTAACAAGAAACCCCGTTACTAGCAGGAATAACCCTGCAATTGCCCGAATAATGGTTGGTTTGTTCTCTACTATTTCATAGGCAGATACCCATGGTGTATCAACATTTAATTCACCAATTTCTGCCTCAGGTTCAATTTCTTTAATCTTTTTTTTTACCAATTCAATATTGTTGGTGTCAATTGTAATTGAAGCAGTTGCAAAGTTTACTGAAACGAACCGTACATCATCAAGATGACGTACACCCTCTTCAATCCTGGCTGCACATGATGCACAATCAAGATTAGTGATTTTATACTTCTTCATTGTTTATTCTCCTCATTTTGAACAACAGGACTAAAGTTTTGATTGTTCACCAAGTTGAATATTGGGCTATGTTGTTTAATCATCCAATTTCTATTATAGGCCAGATACTTCTCCCTGCCAGAGCAATAGAAAATCAGATATATTGTATAGGCGTGAACAGGATTAATTTTGACATGGCTGGTAACAGGTATAATGGTGATTCAGCATTTATTGATTCCTAAAGGAAATACAATCTTCATGGGAGGGCATGAAATGGTTGAGACTGATAATCTTTAATATTCAGATTTATTAAAGTTTCATAAAAAGTTTCCTTTGTTAAAGGACCATGATGATTTTACATTAGAAGTTTAAATTGTTTTTTTTCAATATGTTCAACTATCAGTTCCCATGCCTTTTTAATTTTAATGCTGGTTTTGCTTAGAGGAGCATATTCTATGATACTTAATCCAGCTGTCATTGCTTTAATTATATTTTTATCAAATGGGATGCTTCCACAAATCGTTATGCTTTTTTCTTTAAAATAACTTTTCGCTTCAGAAGCTAACTTTTTATTTATATCCTCTTTGTTTATAATAACATAAACAGGAAGGTGAAAAGTAAGGGCTAATTCAAAAAGTCGAATTGCATCATGAATTCCGGATACGGTTGGTTCAATTACAAGAATTACGGCATCGGTACCTGTTAAAGAGGCAATAACCGGACATCCAATTCCGGGAGGGCCATCACTGATAATAAAAGGAGAATTC
>DASRQG010000118.1:0-3669 GCA_035645995.1 Mariniphaga sp.
GGAGATCAAAGCGACGAACGAATAATGATAACCAGGTTAAATTGAAAATTGTTATCATGAAAGAAGTCGATGAAACCTGGAAGATTGTTGATGAGTTACCTTTTAATCAGCCGGAATATCATTTCGCACATCCGGCTATCAGTAAAACAGGAGATACATTAATCTTTTCAAGTGACATGGAAGGAGGCTTTGGCAATTCTGATTTATATATGACAATTCGTTCCAACAATGAATGGAGTGATCCTGTAAATCTTGGAAATGAAATAAATACCACAGGTAATGAGGTCTTTCCTACGTTGGGGCCAAATGGCTTGTTGATGTTTTCATCCAATGGACATCCGGATAATTTGGGTGGACTTGATATATATTATACAACAATTTCAGGAGGAGTCCCTGTAAATCTTGGGGAACGGATAAATACAGAATATGATGAGTTAGGCCTGGTAATTAATCCTTCGCGTGAATATGGCTATTTTTCTTCCAACCGGCCGGGAAAAGGAGAGGATGACTTGTACCGCGTTGGATTTACACCATTATATGAAATCATTGGTGGTACAGTTTCCGACAGCTATGGTATGCCGGTGATGGATGCTACTGTGTATCTGCAGGATTGTAATGGAAAGAATCTTAAGTCATCGACATCTACAAATGAGGGCAGGTTTCAGTTTGAGGTTCTAAAAGATAAATGCTATCAGGCTGTGGCCTCTAAATCAGGTTATACTCCTGCTTCAAGGCCGTTTCAATTGTATAAAAATATTCAGCTTACAATCGTACAGCTAATTAAGTATAATATTATTACACTTGATTATGATACAGGAGAAGGCCTTAGTGGTGTTACCATTAACTGTGATAGTTTTCAATGGTTATCGAATGACCAAGGTATTACTGAAATTGAGGCTGACAGTCTGAAAGCATGTTCATTAATCGTTCAAAACGAAAATTATTTTGATTATATAATTCCGGAAGATACGTACCGGTTTGAACCGGGAATGAATGTTACTGATACTGTAAGATTGTTCAAAAAGGAACCCGGGAAAGCTTATCAACTTAATAATATTGTCTTTTTTCTTGATAAATGGAGGTTGTTGCCTGAATCGGAAACGGAGCTCAGAAAGGTTTTAAAATTGATGGAGGATAATCCTTCCCTACAAGTTGAAATAGCATCTCACACCGACAGCCGGGGAGAAGAAAAGTACAATATATGGTTAAGCCAAAAACGATCTGATTCAGCCAGGGATTTCCTGATCGAAAATGGTATTGAAAAGGAACGTATTGTATCGAAAGGTTATGGTGAAAGCAGGTTGTTAAATCATTGTGCCAATAATGTCCCATGTAGTGAAGAGGAACATCTTCAAAACATGAGAACTGAATTTATTATTCTGGATTATTGATATATACTTTGTATAAAAATTGTTTCTTGAATGATTTCATCTGCTACCATATAAGCTGCAGAACCATCATATCTTAAATTGCATTAATACAACGGGAGGTATTTTTTAATATCCGTATCTCTAAACATCTCCCATACGGTTTCATATATGAGCTCGACATTGGGTTTGGAAAAATACTCACCATCTATACCATATGCCGGGCGATGTGCATGTGCCGAAAGTGTTCGTGGTGCTGCATCCAGAAAGTTAAAAGCATTTTGTTCTTCGGTTACTTTCTGCAACATATATGCAGTACCACCGCCGGGTACGTCTTCGTCGATAAACAATACTTTATTGGTTTTTTGAACCGATTTTGTGATCACATGGTTTATGTCGAATGGCAATAAAGTTCTTACATCAATAACTTCCGCACTAATACCTCTGGTTTCAAGTAAAGCAGCAGCTTTAACTGCATGATGAACATTCCATGCGTATGTAACAAATGTAATGTCTGTCCCTTCTTTTACAACCTCAGGAATTCCTAAGGGCACTTTAAATTCTCCTGGGTTGGCCGGTAATTTCTCCTTAACATTATATCCCTTCAGGGGTTCAATTACCAAAGCCGGCTCATTCGATTCCATAAGAGTGTTATACATACCTGCAGCCTCAGTCATGTTCCGGGGAACACAAAGATGCATGCCACGAATCGAACCCAACAGCATTTGCATCGGTGAACCTGCATGCCACATTCCTTGAAGCTGATGGCCTCGAGTTCGAATAATTACCGGAGCTATTTGTTTCCCTTTTGTCCGGTATAACATACTTGACAAATCATCGCTCAAAGTCGAATGGGCATAATTGATGTAATCGAGGTACTGTATTTCGGCTATAGGCCTGAAACCTCGCAATGCCAATCCTATTCCTTGTCCTACAATGGTTGATTCTCTGATACCCGCATCTGAAACCCGATGTGCTCCATATTTCTCCTGCATTCCTTTCATACCTTGATTAACATCGCCAAGCCTTCCTGTGTCCTGTCCGAATGTTACCAGGTTGGGATATTTTTCAAAAAGAATGTCAAAGTTCCTGCTTAAAATTTCAGAACCGTTTACCTCTATACTATTCTCATCATATAGTACAGAATTTGGCTTGACTTCTGAAATAGAGTTTCTCCCCTTCAGATAAAGGTGATCATTATAAAAGCTGCGGCTTCTGGCTTCAAAATTTGATATCCAGTCTTTCAATTGTTTCAGTGAACTTTCTGCTTTTGCTTTAATGTGGAGATTAAAATAAAGCCGTTTAGCAAATGTCAGGTATTTACGACGGGTAGGAAAAATTCGTTTATTAATATCTTGTAATTCTGATAATACAGATTCAGAATCAGTTAAATCTTCACTCAGGTTTCGGATAATGTTTTCAAGCGATTCAACTTCTTGTTTAAAATTGCCGGAGAAATTGTTCCATGCATTTCTGCGTGCTTCTTTAACCCGCTGATTTGCTTTGTTCTCGAGGTGAGTAATGGTTTCAATATCAGCTTTCCCGGTTTTTAGCAGCCACTTTTTAAATTGTACCAACCCATCATATTCATTCTCCCATTCAAGACGTTCTTTGCTTTTATAACGTTCATGGGATCCTGAAGTTGAATGTCCCTGAGGCTGTGTCAACTCCTGCACATGAAAAAGTACAGGTATCTGTGTCCTTCGGCATTTTTTTATTCCTTCAGTAAATACTTTTATGAGTTCAGGATAATCCCAACCTTTGCAGGTAATGATTTCGATCCCGTTGGTGTTTTTTTCTTTTTTAAAACCTTTAAGAGCTTCAGATATGCTTGCCTTAGTAGTTTGTAATTCCACTGGTACACTAATCCCATATCCGTCATCATAAACAGTTACTGCCAGTGGTACCTGTAATACAGCGGCGGCATTTATGGTCTCAAAAAATAATCCTTCAGAAGTGCTGGCATCTCCAATAGTACCAAATGCAACTTCATCACCATGGATGTTGTTATTTAAATGTTTTTTTAATTCCGGATTTGATCTTACAATTTTTGATGCCTGTGCGAGTCCCAATAGCCTTGGCATCTGACCTCCGGTAGATGATATATCTGCTACTGAATTGATGCGTTCCGATAAGTTGCGTATTTCATTACCGGAATCCAGGTTGGCTGTTGTAAAGTGGTTGTTGAAATTTCTGCCTCCGGTTGAAGGATTCATTGCATCATCAGTATCTCCATATATCATGGCAAAAAACTCTTCAGGTTGCAACAAGCCTAATGCCAGCATTAAAGTTTGATCACGAT
>DASRQG010000119.1:0-8076 GCA_035645995.1 Mariniphaga sp.
ATTAGTAATGCAGCTTCAAGAACACAATATTCAAGGGCTAAAAGTAAATTAAGGGAGTTACTAAGAGGGAAAGAAATTTATATATACAATTGAGCATGAAAAATCATGATAACATAGAAAATCTCATTATTAAAAATCTTAATGCATTAAATGATAATGAACCTTCGGAAGGTCATTTCATGAGATTCGAGGAGAAACTGAAGACAAATGGGGGAAATAAGAAGAACCACACATTTACAATATTCTGGAAGGTTGCAGCAGCCGCTGTGTTTGCATTTTTGCTGGTAAATCAGGCTGTTATATGGTTCTCAGGTCAGCCGGCTAAGAATTCATCAACTTCGGGAAATGAGCAGATAACACTGGCAGCACTTTCTTCGGAATATGAAGAAGTAGAATTTTACTATACCAATGCTATAAATGTTGGATTGAAGGATTGGGAGCAGATGGTTAATAGTGGATTGATCTCAGATGAAGAACAGCAAATGCTTGATCAGGAACTTAAAGAATTTGAAATGGTATTCGAAAAGCTGCAAAACGATTTGGCTTTGAGTCCAAACGATGAGAGGGTAATAAATGCAATGCTTGATTATTACCAGGCAAAATTGAACCTTATAAATTTAATAGTCGGGAAATTACAGGAAGTAAAACAAAAAAACAATTTAAAACATGAAAGTAAAAATTAACTTTTACCTGCCCACATTCCTTGTCTTTCTGTTATTCGCCGGAATCACAGTACAGGCTGAGGTTAAGGAGAAAACATATAAAGAACAATGGCCTGTTAATAGTGTCCAAACCTTACAGATTGATAACCGTTTTGGTGAGATAAGAATTGCAGATAAAGGTGGTAGTAATGTAACTATTGATGTGGTGGTGACGGTGGAGGCTTCAAGTGAAAGAAGGGCAGTTGAATTGCTTGATCTTATTGATGTGAACTTTGGTAAGAGTGGAAATACAATTACAGCTGAGACAATTATTGCCAGATCTTTTAATAGCAAACAACGATTTAGTATTGATTATGAGGTAAATGTTCCTAATGATAAGAACCTGTATATATCGAATAAATATGGTAATACCTTTATCAATGAACTTACAGCTGATGGAGATTTTAAAATTCAGTATGGAAATCTGACTGTAAATAAACTAAATACTAAAGATGATAATTCGGTGAAGGTAAATCTTGCCTACGGAAAGTCGGACATTCAGGAAGCCAGGGATGTTACAGTTACAGTACAATATTCCACCATGAGCTTTGGTATTCTTGGTGATCTTCAGTTAAATTCAAAATATACAGTTGTAAACTTAGATGACGGGCAAGATATTAACGCGGAATCGAAATACGATACCTTTAACTTCGGTACAGTTAATTCATTGAAGGCGAATTTGAAGTATACACAGGTGAAGGTTGATATGTTGAAGCAGATACTATCACTTGATTCAGGCTATGGAGGTATCAGGGTAGGGCGGATTGATAAAAATTTTGAATCAGTATCAGTAACAAGTAGCTATGGGCAAATATCATTAGAATTGGATGCACTGGATTATATGTTGGATGCAAGTTGTGAATATTGTGGTGTCTCCTATCCTCAAGATAAGTTTAGAGGTGACAGGATTAAAGAAAATAACCGAAGTGTAGTAAGAGGTAAGGTTGGTGAGGGTGAAGGTGGTTCTGTTACCATTAAAAGCCGCTATGGAGAAATCAAGCTTAATTGAAGTATTACATGAAGTGTTTCTGATACACTATTTGCATAATTATGATGTAAGAATGGAAATCGCAATAAAGAGTATGTTTTTTATCCGTGACTTAAGATAGAAAAGTATCCTGCTTTATATATGTCAAATAAAAGTAGTCGGGGTTTCATACTCTTTAGATTCATCTCAATGGGAACTTGAACTATTGAGAACATAAAGCGTAACAACGATTCAGGAATAAAGGATACAAGTCTATTGTAACAATTAAGAAATCTTACCTGGTTAATAAAATCATTTGGGTCATCAATTAATTCTTCTGTTATGAGTTTAAGGTTTTCAAGTGCTTTTTCGGATTTTCTCAAAAAAGCTTCTGCATCTTCCAATCCGGTATGTATTACCGGATTTTCAATATGAATTGGTGTTATTCCTATTTTATGAAGATCATACCCCAATAAAGTATCTTCATGTCCGTAGGGGCCAAGATCCTCTCTGAAATGAACTTTCAGGAAAAGTTGTTTGTCGATTAGAAAGTTATTGGAAGTTATGATAAAACCCTTGTGGTTGTTTCTTTTATCTGCCGGAATTGCTTCTCTGTTTGTGCCGTAAATCCATCGTAATAATTTCTTTGGATCTATAGGTTTTTCCTTGCTGTAGGAGGTTCCTCCGCATAATATCCCGCCTGGTAAAGCATTTTTAATGTAATTTTTCAAATAAAGATGGGAACCTATTTCAGAATCAGCATCAATAAAAAGAAGATATTGTTTAGAGGAATCGGAACCCATTTTATTCCTCAAAGACGATCTGCCCAGATTGAGAGGCATCTCCCGGTATATTACTCTGTCAATTTGTGAAAGTTGCCGATTGTGAGCTTTTATTTCTTCGTCTGAACAATCATCATATACCCTTATTTCATAATCAATCCCTTCAGTAAGTGCCTGTTTGGAAAGCTCCTTTACAAGATCTGTTACTTTTATATTATATACCGGGATATTGATTGAAAGCATATTAACAGAAAAGCAAATAATTTAATTTACAATATTATTTAGCGGCAGCCTTACAAAACGTTCATTAAATAAAGTCTCTTTTTTTGATGTCCCTGATAAAAAGCTGCATATTTGTTTTGCCACGATATTCATTCTCTGTAATTGAATAGCACACATCAAAGGGTAATCCTGAGGTAATAAGATCAAATTTATCGGATTGATTAAATGCTATTCCCTGAAATATTCCCGAATTGATATCCGGCTCTACCAGGTCTAGTTTAAGGTGTTCCTTGTTTTTTCCCACAAGTCTGCTGGTGCCGGCATCAAATACATCTTCAGTAATGAATACAGGAGTCATGTTATGGGGCCCAAAAGGTGCAAATTGCTTCAGGATACGATAAAATCGTGGTGTGATCTCACTTAAGGTTATTTTTGCATCGGCATCAATAGTTTGAACCTGAGAAAGATCTGTAAGCTGCTCGGTAACAATTTCCTCAAAGCGCCTTCTGAATTCAGGAATGTTTTCTATTTTCAGGGTAAGTCCGGCAGCATACATATGGCCGCCATACGATTCTAGTAGATCACTGCACTTGCCTATGGCTTCATAGAGGTCAAAATCCTTTACTGACCTGGCTGATCCTGTAGCCAGTCCATTCGATTCAGTAAGGATTATTGTAGGCCTGTAGAACTGTTCTGTAACCCTTGATGCAACAATTCCGACAACTCCTTTATGCCAGTCGCGGTTATAAAGAACCGTACTGTTCATATTTTTCATGAATTCATCCTTCTCAATCATATCAAGGGCATCCTGGGTAATATCACGATCAAGTGTTTTACGGATTTCGTTGAAGGAGTCTATCTCTTCACCTAAAATATCAGATTTGTCTTCATCAATTGAAACGAGAATCTGTACCGATTTCTTGCCATGCTCAATCCGGCCGGAAGCATTTAACCTGGGGCCTATTTTGAAAACAATATCACTGATTGTTATATCACAACCGTTAAGGCCTGCAAGGTTAATAATAGTTTGAAGGCCCATGCCGGGGTTAGAATTTATCTTTTTTAGCCCATAATACGCCAATACTCTGTTTTCGCCTGTAATGGGAACAATATCGGAGGCTATACTTACTACTACCAAATCGAGCAGGTCGTAAATCTCTTCCAGCTCTATTTCATTTTTTTGGCAATAAGCCTGCAAGAGTTTAAATCCTACACCACAACCGGAGAGTTCTTTATAAGGGTAATTGCATTCAGCTTGTTTGGGATCCAGGACTGCCACTGCCGGTGGTACAGTTTCATCCGGATTATGATGGTCACATATTATGAAATCAAGCCCTCGCTGTTTGGCTTGAGTAATTTTCTCGACAGCTTTAATGCCACAATCCAGTGCAATAATGAGTGTAAATCCATTTTCTACAGCAAAGTCAATACCTCTGGGTGAGATGCCATATCCTTCACTGTAGCGATTGGGAATGTAGAATTCGAGATGGCTAATCCGTGACTTTAAGAAGGTGTACATCAGTGCAACTGAAGTTGTTCCATCTACATCATAGTCTCCGTAAATAAGTATTTTTTCCTGCCTTTTGATAGCAAGCTCCAGCCTGTCTACTGCCTTATCCATATCTTTCATCAGGAAAGGATCATGGAGATCACTTAAGCGTGGCCTGAAGAATGCCTTTGCCTCGTTGAATGTTTTTATTTCTCGTTGAACCAATAGACGTGCAATGGTCATATTTACATTCAATGCTGCTGACAGGTGCTTGATCTCGTTAGCATCCCCCTGTTTTTTTAAATTCCAGATTCTTTCCATGAGTATATAGTTTGCCCCAATATGCAAAGATAACATTTGAATCCGATTTTATCCGGGAGGTTGAAAAGACATCTTAACGACCCGGTAATTCAGTTTGTCACTACTTCTGTATTTTATACAATTAGTGTTTCAGCTACTTAGGCATTCAAGTTTATCTTCTAGAGAATGAATTGCCTTTAGCAACCATTTCAGTTAAGATATATAGGTAAATCCTGATACAGATGATTTGGATGAGATGTTTCTTCTACTAAACTTTTTAATTTTCATTGCGATGCAGCAACTAAAAATGTATTTTTGCGTTTTACGAATAACAAAAATGATGATGAGCAGGAGTAAGACGTGGAGTATTTTTATTACAGCTGTTATTGCAACAACATTAACAGTTACCTATTTTTTAATTCTTGGCTCTTCTAACAATGAAGAGCCACAAGTAGTCAGAATGGAGGTACCTATTGCATACAGGGCTGTGAAGATTCCGGATTCAGTGTCTTTCGCCGGAGAACCTGTTCCAGTGGAACGCTTCGATACAAAAGAATCTCTTGACAGAGAGTTGCTGGTCAATTCCTATTTCCATTCACAGACATTGAGACTCATAAAACTGGCACCCCGTTATTTTTCAATCATTGAACCCATTCTGGAAGAAAAAGGAGTTCCTGACGATTTTAAATATCTTGCTGTTGCAGAAAGTGGCTTAAATCCCAGGGCTGTTTCTCCTGCCAGGGCAGTGGGCTTATGGCAGTTTTTAGCTACTACAGGTCAGGAATATGGACTTGAAGTAAACAGTGAAGTTGATGAACGTTATCATGTTGAAAAATCGACCTATGCGGCTTGTGATTATCTGTTGAAAGCATACAGCAGATATGGTAGCTGGTCGTTAGTTGCTGCAGCGTATAATGGTGGATTAGCCGGTATAGAAAGACAGGTAAAACGTCAGAAAGTTGATGTTTATTATGACCTGCTTTTTGGTGAAGAAACCAGCAGATATGTGTTTCGCATTATTGCGCTTAAGTTAATTATGGAAAATCCTGCGGAGTATAATTTTCTGATTGCGGAAGATGAAAAATATCCGGTGATCGAAACAAGGGATATAGTAGTTGAAGGAAGAGTAGATGATTTTGCTGACTTTGCTTTTCAACACAACATTAACTATAAATTACTGAAGGATTTTAATCCCTGGCTTAGGGAAAATAACCTTACTAATACAGGAAAGAAAAAATATACTATTAAAGTTCCTGTCCTTGATTAGTTGTTTTCATGCCACAAAAGGGATTTATCTGATATACATTTAGAGAAGTGAGAGGATAAATGGTGGAGGAAAGAAAAAATGAAGAACCGGTTGTTGTTGAGTATACAGAGCCGGAAGATAAAATAATTGTTTATGGAGCCCGTGTACACAACCTTAAGAATGTTGACATAGAGATACCACGGGATAAATTTACTGTAATTACAGGATTAAGTGGAAGTGGAAAATCTTCATTGGCATTTGATACCATATATGCTGAAGGGCAAAGAAGATATATTGAAACTTTTTCTGCTTATGCAAGGTCATTCCTGGGGAATCTTGAACGACCTGATGTGGATAAAATAACAGGGCTAAGCCCGGTAATTTCCATAGAGCAAAAAGTTACAACACGCAATCCGCGCTCTACAGTAGGAACAGTAACAGAAATATATGATTTTTTCAGGTTGTTATATGCCCGTGCTGCTGAAGCTTTCTCCTATAATACAGGAGAGAGGATGGTAAAATACTCTGAAGAAAAGATACTACAACTTATAAATCGGGAATTTAAAGGAAAACGGATTTATATTCTGGCTCCTGTAGTAAAAGGCCGTAAAGGTCATTACCGCGAATTATTTGAACAAATCAGACGAAAAGGATTTATTCATGCACGGATAGATGGCGAAATTACCGAAATAAAGCACAATCATAAAGTTGATAGATACAAAAACCATTTTATCGAAATTGTGATCGATAAGCTTGCTGTAGATGAAAGTGCTGAGAAAAGATTAAGAGAGAGTGTTCAAACTGCCATGAAGCATGGACACGGCATTCTGATGATTCTTGATCATGAAACTAATTCAGCTAAATACTATAGCCGGTTGCTTATGTGTCCAACTACAGGAATATCTTATAGTGAGCCGGCTCCCCATAATTTTTCCTTTAATTCGCCTCAGGGGGCTTGTCCAAATTGTAATGGTTTGGGAAGGGTTACTGAAATTGATATAGATAAGATTGTTCCCGATAAAAGTAAAAGTATAGCTAAAGGAGGCATTGCTCCCCTGGGTTCCTACAGAAATTCGTTAATATTTTGGCAAATAGAAGCGTTGGGTGAAAAGTATGATTTCACATTAAAAACTCCGGTAAAAAATATCTCAGAAGAGGGTTTGCATGCAGTACTGTTTGGTACTAGTGAAAGGTTGCAATTGAAGAATACACCTCTGGGTACCAGCATGAATTATATGATGAGCTATGACGGTGTTGTAAAATATATTGAAAGTCAGCGGGAGGATAATACTGCCCGGAGAGCACAAAAATGGGCAAATCAGTTTGTGAAAACAATGGTTTGTCCCGAATGTCACGGGCAGCGGCTTAAAAAGGAATCACTACACTTCAAGATCGATGGCAAAAATATATCAGAATTAGCACAGCTTGATTTGAATGAATTGGGTGATTGGTTGAATGGTCTGGAGGATCGGTTAAGTGAACGGCAACGTCAGATCGGAACAGAAGTCATTAAAGAAATACGTGACAGGCTGGGGTTTATGCTTGGAGTTGGCCTTGATTATCTGGCACTCGACAGAGCTGCTCAAAGCTTGTCAGGTGGAGAGTCTCAACGAATCAGGTTAGCTACTCAAATTGGTTCCCAATTGGTAAATGTGCTCTATATTTTAGACGAACCTAGTATCGGCCTGCATCATCGTGATAACCTTAAACTGATTCAGGCACTGGAACAACTGCGCGACAGTGGGAACTCGGTGGTGGTAGTGGAGCACGATCGTGAAACAATGATGCATGCTGACTGGCTGATTGATATGGGGCCTCTTGCCGGAAGGCATGGGGGAGAGGTAGTGGCTGCCGGAACTCCGCTGGAAGTCTTGAAAACAAATACCCTTACTGCTGATTATCTAAATAACAAAAAGAGAATACAGGTTCCTGATGTGAGAAGGATAGGTAATGGGAAGTTGTTGAAGCTCACAGGGTGTTCCGGTAACAATCTTAAAAATGTTACACTGGAAATTCCATTAGGAACGCTAATTTGCGTTACCGGTGTTTCAGGGAGTGGTAAGTCAACACTCATTAATGAGACTTTACAACCTGTATTAAGCCAGCATTTTTATAATTCAGTACAAGATCCACTGCCTTATAAGAAAGTTGAAGGCCTTGAACATGTTGATAAGGTAATCAGGGTTGACCAATCACCAATAGGTCGTACACCACGATCAAATCCGGTTACCTATACCGGAGTCTTTTCCGACATCCGTAATTTGTTTACACAGCTGCCCGAATCAAAAATACGGGGTTATAAACCCGGAAGGTTTAGTTTCAATGTTAAAGGGGGCCGTTGTGAAGAGTGTCAGGGTGGGGGAATGAAG
>DASRQG010000120.1:0-2121 GCA_035645995.1 Mariniphaga sp.
GGACAACCAAGCTGACAAGGAGCTTCACAGTCGCCTACATGCTCACTTAACAACAGCTCAAGTGCAGTTTTTCTGGCTTCAAATATTTCTTCATCATCTGTCACCACTTCCATGCCTTCATGTACCTTTACAGAACATGAGGGGAATAATCTGCCACTGATTTTGTCTTTCACCAGACAAAGCATACAAGAAGTAAAATGATCCAATTCATCATGCCAGCACATATTTGGTATGTTGACACCTGTTTGTTGGGCTGCTTTCATTACTGAAAGACCTTCCTCAACTTCAATTTTTTTATTATTTATACTTAATTGTATCATTCAACTTTATATGCTCCAGATTCTATACTCTGGTTATTTGATTTTTTTGATCCGTTTATGAAGCACCGGATATATGTTTTCGGCATATGAGAGAAAACCCAAATCTGTCAGATGAACCCCGTCAACGGTCGCTTCCTGATTATCACCAATCAGGTTATCTGCCTGAACATAATACAAGTTCTTATCACCTTCTTTCTTTTGTGTTCTGTAAATCTCTTTAATCGTTTCATTTTTACCTTGAATTTTATTGAACACTTCCTGATCGAAGTACATGTGTGGATAAAGTATATTCTCCACCATAATGACAGGAGTTTCAGGATGTTTTGACCTGATTATTTCAAGAAATTTCACATACCTGTCGTTAATATCCTCCACATTCACATTTGGCAAACAATCCATTACAAAACATGAAGCATCAATCTCTGACATAGCTTCGGCAATTTCCAAATCAAGTTTACCGTTACCACTAAAGCCAAGATTTATTACTTCCCGGTCGAGCTTCCGTGATAATATATTTGTATACGACATACCTGCTCTTGAAGCACAACCACCCTGTGTAATGCTGGTTCCATAAAATACTATGGGTTTACCAACTTGTGGAGAATTAACAACCGGAGCTTTTATTTCAGAATTAGCCTTAACACCTATTTCAAGTGAAACCAATCCGTCGTACAAAGGCAGGTACAACATGTACTCCACTTCTTCTTCCGGCATATTTTGAATGATAACAGCATCTGTTACCTTATCTTTTGGTCGTGCTGAATTCACAAACTGCCATTCCCCATCCTTCAGGGCATATAAGTCCAAACCTTTAATGCCGGTCATGGTAAAATGGTTCATTACCACATCTTTTGTCACCTCCCATTTAGCAGCTATCACCGGAGAATTTGAACGAAAACGAATGGCCTGTCCACTGCAATTCTTCGACAATGACCAAACAGGTCCCCGGGTTTCTTTCTCAAGCCGTGCAGGTAACCTTTCGTAACGGGTTTGTGTATCCGTAAAACCTTTTCCAATAACCGGAAAATTTGATGCATCAACATATTTTAAACTGTCACCAGAAGAGGCTGCTCCTGTGAATGGCAGAAAAAGGAATACCATTAAGAAAATCTGCATTCCTTTTGCTTTCAGTAATTCAATTAAACAGATATTTGAACTGTTCCATCTAAAAGTTTTTTTATTTTTCCCTCTAAACATAATTATTAAGTTTTAAAAAACATCTATTGCATTTTCAGGACAAACAGCCCTGCATGAGTCACATTTAATACACAATTCAGTATTGATGCTGTGTTTTTGATGGGGAGTAAAAGGTATAGCACCTACTGGACATTTCTGAACACATTTGGTACAACCAATGCAATTATCATTTACAGAATAAGTAATCATATCAATACATTTACCTGTCGGACAGGTTCCATTGAGATGCGCTTCATATTCATGCCGAAAATACTTTAGTGTACTTAAAACCGGATTAGGTGCTGTTTTCCCTAAACCACATAAGCTGCCTTTTTTTGTCCATTCAGCCAATTTTTCCAAAGCTTCCAAGTCCCCTTGTTTTCCTTTTCCGCTTGTAATATTATTAAGAATATCGAGCATCCTTTTAGTACCGACCCGGCAAAAGGTACATTTTCCACACGATTCGTCCTGAGTGAAAGACAAGAAAAAACGAGCCATATCCACCATACAATCGGTATCATCAAGTACTACCAGTCCACCCGATCCCATCATTGCCCCCATACCGCTCAACGATTCATAATCAATAGGAGTATCAGCCAGTTCGGCGGGAATACATCCCCCGGAG
>DASRQG010000121.1:0-8563 GCA_035645995.1 Mariniphaga sp.
TTTTATATAATTAAAAAATTGTATATTTTTGTTAAGGAATATAATGTTAAGTATAGATAATAAAAATTTTAATACTTTTATTCGTCTAAAAATTAATTGCCGGTAAAAATCTAAAAAATTAAAGGATTATGAAAAAACTTACGATGATTTTTCTTTCCATACTTTTTGTGGGAACTGTATTTGCGCAGAACGCAGATAAAAAATGGGCCATAGGTTTAGGGCCCGGAGGTTATTATAATCTCGAGAAAGAGGAATTAGGATTTCTGGGTGAGTTCTATGTGAGCAGATATTTAAGCCCCACATTTGATTTAATGTTAAAATCAGAAGTAGGGTTGGAAGATGGAGGTTATGATTTTGCAAATCCCTCCATGAACTTGCGATTGAAATTTTTTAACGATCGTATGATGTCAGCTGACAGTAAAGTACAGCCTTATCTGTTTGGAGGAGTAGGCTACATGATGGACAATAAAGCCCAGGGTGTCAATTTCAAGGGTGGTCTTGGTTCCAAATTTCCAATAAGTCCAAATACTTCCTTGTATCTTGAGGCCGGCTACTTAAAAGGAATTGAAGGAGAACGTCATATTGATGAAGTTCTTACACCGGTTACCGATAATTTGGTTAAACTTTCCGGTATAATCGAATTTGCATTTGGTGCAGGTAAAGATTCAGACGGTGACGGTGTTCCTGACAGAAAAGATAAATGTCCCAATACTCCCCCCGGAGTTGCAGTAGATGAAGATGGTTGTCCAATCGACAGTGATGGTGACGGTGTTCCGGATTATATGGATGATTGTCCTAATGAACCTGGTGATCCTAAATTAAAAGGATGTCCTGATCGTGATGGTGATGGAATTCCTGATAAGGATGATGATTGTCCTGATACCCCTGGATTGGCCAAATTTAATGGTTGTC
This sequence comes from Mariniphaga sp., assembly GCA_035645995.1. GTDB lineage: Bacteria > Bacteroidota > Bacteroidia > Bacteroidales > Prolixibacteraceae > Mariniphaga. Next base: position 913 of record DASRQG010000121.1, read on the forward strand.
CTGATACCGATGAAGATGGTGTTCCGGATCACTTGGATAAATGTCCTGATACTCCAAGAGGCTGTCCGGTTGATGAGTTCGGTTGTCCACTTGACTCAGATGGTGATGGTGTTATCGATTGTGAAGATAAATGTCCAAATGAACCAGGTCCTGCATCTAACCAGGGATGTCCTGATTGGGTAGAACTTGATATCTCATCAGTTCAGTTTGATTTTGATAAAGCAGAATTACGTCCTGAAGCTCAACAACAGCTTGATGAATTGATTCAGACTTTGAGCGGAAGCAAAGAATACGATATCGTAGTAGGTGGCCACACTTGTGATATCGGCCCAAGCGCTTATAATATTAAACTATCTGAAAGAAGGGCTCAGGCAGTTGTTAAATACTTGCTCTCAAAAGGTATCAGCAATGCTTACGTAGGTTCTAATTACTACGGTGAAGAAAAACCTGCTGTTCCTAATACTTCAATTCAAAACAGACGAATTAATCGCAGGGTTGAATTTGAAGAATCAAGAGTTCGCAAATAAGTTATTTGATTAACAGGATATAAATAAAAAGTCTTACCTGCGGGTAGGGCTTTTTTTTTGTTTTATTCCTGCTCAAAATGCTAAAGTACTATCTTTGTTGCGCTTTAAAACTTTTCAAGCATAAGTGAGAGATAGCGGTTAAAAAATCATATTATTCAGGAAAAAAATGAAAATTGAAGAGAAATTATTGGCAGCAGTAACTAATGCCCTGTCAGAATTGTACGGTAGTGAAGCCTCTTTAAGTACCATTCAATTACAAAATACACGTAAAGAATTTGATGGAGATATAACACTGGTAGTGTTTCCATTTACCAGGTTTTCAAAGAAAAGCCCTGAACTCACAGCTAATGAAATTGGTGCATTTTTGCAAGAAAATATTGAAGAGGTCGATAACTATAATGTTGTTAAAGGATTCCTAAATCTTGGCATCAGTAGTAACTATTGGATGAATCAACTCATTGATGCTTTTAAAAATACCAATTATGGCATAACCCCTCCTGCTATCGATCCTGAATTAGTAATGGTGGAATATTCATCTCCAAATACTAATAAACCATTGCATCTGGGGCACATACGAAATAATTTGCTTGGTTACTCTATTTCCGAAATCCTTAAAGCAAATGGTTATAATGTTGTTAAAACAAATATAGTTAACGACAGAGGTATTCATATATGTAAATCGATGGTTGCCTGGATGAAATGGGGAAAAGGGAAAACCCCACAAACAACCGGTATCAAAGGAGACCATCTGGTAGGGGAGTTGTATGTTGAGTTCAATAACAGGTACAAAGAAGAGGTGAATGAATTAATGGCTCGTGGTCTGTCTGAAAAGGAAGCAGAAGATCAGGCCCCCTCAATTCTTGAAGCCCGTGAACTGCTTTTAAAATGGGAAGCTGGTGATAAAGAAGTAGTAGATTTATGGAAAACTATGAATGGATGGGTGTATGAAGGTTTTGAAACTACATATAAGCGATTGGGGGTCGATTTTGATAAAATATACTATGAGTCGGAAACTTATTTAACGGGGAAGGAGGAAGTACTGCGTGGCCTTGAGGAGGGTATATTTGCTCGGCGCGAAGATGGTTCTGTATGGGCTGATCTCTCAAATGACGGACTCGATAATAAGTTACTTCTGCGGAGTGATGGTACTTCTGTTTATATTACACAAGACATTGGGACAGCGAAATTACGTTATAAAGACTACAGCATTGACAAGATGGTGTATGTGGTAGGTAATGAACAGAATTACCACTTCCAGGTTCTGTCAATTCTGTTGGATAAGTTAGGCTATAGCTGGGGAAAGGACCTTTTCCATTTTTCTTATGGAATGGTAGAGCTTCCTCAGGGAAAAATGAAATCGAGAGAAGGCACAGTAGTTGATGCTGATGATTTAATGGCAGAAATGGTTCAGGTTGCGAAAAATATGGCTCAGGAACTTGGAAAACTAGATTCTCTTACCGAAGAAGAAGCCGAAAAAACTTACGAGATTATTGCTCTCGGAGCTTTAAAATACTTTATACTGAAAGTAGATCCTAAGAAGAACATGTTGTTTAACCCACAGGAATCTATAGATTTCAATGGTAATACAGGGCCATTTATCCAATATACACATGCCAGAATTCAGTCCGTTTTAAGAAAAGCAACTGAAAGAAATATTCATTTAAATTATGACCCGGATCATTTATCAGTTTCGCTTTCATTTAAAGAAAAAGAATTGTTAAAACGAATAACTCAGTTTCCGGATGTAGTTAAGGAAGCCGGATTGAATTATAGTCCTGCTCTTGTCGCAAATTATTGTTTTGAACTGGGAAAAGAATATAATCAGTTTTATCACGATCATCCTATACTTTCAGAACCGGATAGTTCAATACAAAGTCTCCGGTTATTAATATCGGGCACAGTAGGAAAGGTTATTAAAACCGGGATGAAGCTACTGGGGATTGAAGTTCCTGACAGGATGTAAAAAATAAAGGGGGAATGGTAGTCCCCCTTAATTATTTCCCGATCTAATGGTTGAAGGAAAAGCACCTTCTAATTATATATTCTGATAATCTGTAAAAGGTAACCCTCAAAAGGTGAAAAAAATGTAGGTCCTTCACTTAATATTTATGTAAGTAGTTGAAGAATACGATGATTGTAATTTTAAAAAAGTTGTAAAATTTAAACCTGAAGTTCTGGTTTTTTAACCAACTGATCTGAAAATATTATTTGTAACTCTCTTTATAAACTAGTCGTATCGTTTTTTTGATAAAATATCAAGCATATTAATTAATAGAAGAAATTATTGTTGCTTTAAAAACCTGTTAAAATATGGATTACAAATTAAGGTACTTTTATAATTTACCATACTTAATTAAAAAGAAGCATTCATTTATAAGTGATGACTATTTCGAAGAAGGACTAAAGTGTTTGATAATTATTTTCATTACTAATTCGATACCATCAGCATGTAAAAAGAGGTGTTAACATAGCATATTTACTATAAAATTGGAATTTTCTGCCAAAAGATGTTAACTGTTTGTATTTGTGCTATTTATTAATTTTGAAAGGGTGGCGTAGAAAATTTTTTTTCACTTTTTGTTGATTTGAGGGTTACCTTTTCTAAATTTAACGGATTATATATTAGACGAACATGAAAAATTACAGTGACGAGCAAATCCTTAAAGGCATATTAAGGCATGACAATTTAATTTTGCAATACATCTATAAACAGTTTTATTATAAGGTGAATATGTTCATAAAGAAGAACAGTGGTACCGAAGATGATGCAAACGATGTTTTTCAGGAAGCTATAATTGTTATTTACCGGAAGTTAAAGGAAAGTGATTTGATGTTCGAGACGAGTTCTTTTCAGGGATATCTTTTTTCAGTTTGCCGTTTTTTGTGGCTAAAGCAACTCGAGAGCAGGAGGATTGAGCAAGAGAAAATAAATGACTCTCTGCCTTTTCAGGAAGATGTTTATGATGACAACCTGGTTGAGTTGGTGGAAAAGAATGAAAGATATGGTTTATATCAAAAACATTTTAGATCCCTGAGCACAGATTGTCAAAAATTATTGCAATTATTTTTTGAAAAAGTCCCTTTAAGCGAGATTGCTAAAATAATGGGATATAAGGGGGAGAAATATGCAAAGAAGCGAAAATATAATTGCAAGGAGCTTTTAATTAATAGAATTAAGCAAGATACAGAATTTAAAAAGATACTTGAAGATGATACCTAAAACAAAACTCCTGGAATTGATTGAAGATTATTGCCTCAATAACCTGGATCATTCCGAATTATTAGAATTTGAAAATGAATTATTACGGAGTCCGGAATTAAAGAAGGAAATAGAATTTGAACAGAACCTTCAATCGGCAGTTACGGAATCCGATATAATAAAACTTCGGGAGAAATTGCAAGATGCCTCCAAACATGAAAATGATGCAATATTCGGTCTTCTTGATGGTTTCGAAGACATTCAACAACCCTCAAATGTACTTTCTCCCGAAGAACTTTTAAACATGTATGATTCCCTGCCAAAAGCACACATTTATCAACATGAACTGGTAGCAGATGAAAACATTCATGAATTTTATCGTGAGCAATTCAACTCCTTAAATACGGAAGATGGTTTTGAAGAATTAGACGATATGTTTTTTGAGGCCAATGGTCTTGAAGAAGCTATTCTTGAAAAGGACATAATTAATCTTAGAGAAAACCTTGGCAGAATATCTTCCTCGGTACGTGAAAAATTCTCAACTGAGGAAATTGATGCTTTTCTGAATAATGAATTACCCGGGAAGGAACTAAAACAGTTTGAACAGGAATTAGCAGTTAATAATATCCTTCAACGAGAGGTTAAAATACATCGTGAAATTGAAAGCGCGGTTCTTGAACCGGATATTATTAGTTTGAGAAATGAACTTAAACGACTTACACAATCAGAAACATCCTGGAATGTATCGGAAGAACAGATAGAGGCCTACATTAATGATGAACTTGCTGGTGAGGAATTAGTTCAGTTTCAGAAAGAATTGAATGAGAATAATGACCTAAAAGCGGAAGTTGTACTCAGGAGAAATGTAGATAAATCAATTGGCGAAACTGAAATATTTAATCTCAGAAGTAAGTTGCAACAGGTTAAACATGATTTGGAGAATACTGAAACCAGGTCATTGGTGCCGGATTCAAAAATTACACATATCACCTGGTGGAGAGCAGGTGTAGCCATTGCAGTTATATTATTGTCGTTTGCCGGCATACTAAGCAATGGCTTATTGAATAATCATTTGCAGGAAGAGGATTTGATGGCTCCACAATGGACCCCACACAGGGCAATTTTAACAAATGTTGAAGTGCTTTATCAGGCAAATGATTTTTATTCGAATGGCGCCTATGAAGAAGCTATTGCACTTTATGATAAAGCTATTGCCGAAGAAGAAAATAAGTTTGTTTACCAATTTTATAAAGCATCGACATTGCATAACCTCGAGAAGTATAGTGAAGCTATACCTGAGTATTCAAAAGTTGTTGCACAAGGAGATAATATGTTTGTTGAAGAGGCTGAATGGTACAGAGCACTTTGTTACCTAAAGCTTGGTGATAACGAAAAGGCTAAAAGACAATTGGTGGGGATAATGAATCGAAATAGTTATTTTGCCAGAGATGCCAAAGCAGTTTTAAGAAAGAATCGTTTTTCATTTAAATAAACAGTGATAAGTTAAACTTGAAATTTACACACATTCTTTTTCATAATAACGTTGAACTGCTCTTTGATGATTAGCTTGTAAAGTAGATCCATACAATTGAAGTTGAGTTATAAGGCAATATTTGAAATCCACACATTCTACCTTTTTTAAATATGCCTGTTAACTGATCTTCGACGAAGTAATATTTGGTCCGCAGCCAGGGCTATGAGTAAAAGGAATATGATTCCAAAGAAGTAATAATCATAGCTTCTGAATAATGGATCAGAATTTCCTATGCTTACGTAACCCAGCCAGTAATGGGGATGCGCTAAACGCGTATTTGCATTCTCAAGATATTTGAGTTTTGCCTGTCGTAGTGCTTCATCGGTATTAATACCTTTCTTCACTGACTGATAGAAAGAATGCATTATTTCTGTTCCGGCATTGTCTTCTACTTCCCATAAAGACATTATGATAGAAGGACAACCGGCATAGAGGAATCCTCGTGCAAGGCTCATGATACCTTCCCCTTTCCTTAATTTTCCTCTTCCCGTGTTACAAGCACTAAGAACCGTAAGTCGGGCATTCAAATCTAAATTATAAATATCTGCAGTATTTAGCCATCCATCGTTGTCGGAGTCACTTTCCTCATTTTGAGTAAAGGCAAACCTTGAATATGCCGGCATGGAATCGTTTATGAAAGCATGCATTGCCAGATGCAGAATGTCGTAGTTCTGACATTCATTTCTGAAATTCTCTTCGGTTGCATCAGGTCCAATGAAAAGATTGGATTTAAGTTCATTACCAACTAATTCTACTTCTTTTTGTACCCCCGGAAGAGGAGGCAGGATTAATGTTTCATTGTCAAAGTGGATAGTATCAGAAGAATATGTAGGTGCAAATGCTAAAAGCTTTTTCTTTGAGGTTCGATTATGTCTTTTAAATTTATAAAGTAAATTAACAGAATAAGAATAATTTATAGTATTTCTTTTAATGAGGTATGACAGTTTATTAAATTGAACCAATCCTGTTGTGTCCGGCAGCTCAGTTAATAAAGCTTCAAAGGGAAGATAACTCAATTTGCCATCGGGTATAATGGTGAGTTTTTTATCCCTTATTTTGTCTTCAAAAGGTTGGAGAAGTGTTTTGTATAAACCGTTGGCAGAGATACAATAATTGATGGAATTACTATTACCTGCGAACAGGAAAGAAGGACTTGAGAGAAAACTGAAAGTTTCAGTAAGAGAGGGAATAAAAGATGAGTCCACATTCAGTTTATAAAAGCCATATTCGTCGGATGATATATAGAATGCATACAATTCCGGTATTGAATCTTTCTCATTAAGAACATATTCAATTACAACCTCATTACTTTTAAGATTTTGTTTAACTTCTTCAATTGTAAGCATTGAATTGGAATATTTCATTTCATAATAGTCAGCATGATTATCTTCGATGTACTGGTATAATTCATCACGTTGTTTTTTTAGCTGAAATAATGTAGAGTCAAGCTTTGCAATCTCTGTTTCATTGTTCGTTTCGTCGTGCCTGAGATTATATAAATTCTCATTGAGTGTTGTGATGCTATAGTTTAGAGTACGTTCGCGTTGTGTAATACTATCAGGAATGATGCTGTTATTTCTGGCTAATTGTTCTGAGAGCCTGTCAAATAAAGAGCTTGCTTTCATTTGTTCAGAGGCAGAAAATGCGAGTTCAGCAATACCGGGTAGTTGATTCAGTGAATTTGCTTTCCATGCTGTTTGAATAATTTTTAAATGGGTAGCTTCTTCTAACTCTCCAAGTTGTATTTTATTTTCGTCGGAATAAATCTCCTTTCGTGCCTGATGAAGCAAATTGGTAGTGAGTTCATAAAAGTTAAAAGCATCCCTGACTGCCTCATTTCTTTTTGGGTGTTCAGGATCTGCATAAATATCAGTAATACGGGTATAAGTATCAGCAATTAATTTTAATAATTCCAGGCTTTGAGTCAGGGAAAGCGAGTTGGATACAGAGCCCGACAGTTTCTGAAGATCATCTGCACCCATGCCGAGCGATTTCAGGGCGTCTTTATAATAATTGATAGCTTCGTATAGATTTGATGATTTTTCTTGTACAAAGTCATTGTAATCGTTTGTTTGAACCAGTTTCCTTTCAAGATGAAATCCTACCGTTTTTAGATAAAGAGCATAAAGTTTACCTTCATTGATATTATGTTGATTGAAAATTTTATTTGCCTGATCTAATACATTTTGGGCTTGATTTAGTTTTTCATTCTGAGTTAGAAATATTGAATAATTTATATATTCATAAATTAAGTTCAGGTTTTGATTTGCGTAAAATTCTTCAGCATTTTTGATAGCACTATGATATACATTTAATGCATCATCAAATTGATTTAATTGTTGATGTATGGCAGCTTTTAAGCTAAGAAAATATATTTTGGTATCAGGGTAA
>DASRQG010000122.1:0-2674 GCA_035645995.1 Mariniphaga sp.
CATTATTCATCAGGCAATAATAATCCCAGACTGCACCAAAAGGTTTTGTCTTAAGCTCTTCAAGTATTGCAAGCCGTTCAAAATACCGGCCTTCTTCCTCTAACTGTTTCAACATAGAGGCAGGTTCAAGCAATGCAATAAGAAAGGCTTTTTGAGCAGCACGTGTACCAATAACATAAGCACCCAACCTATTAATGGAGGCATCAAAAAAGTCGAGCCCTACATGCACCCGGTTAAAGAAGTTATTGCGAACAACTTCTGAAGCGATTAGCTGCACTTCGTCATTTAAAGTAACAACATGATCGGAATCCCATCGTACCGGACGTGTTACATGCAGTAATACCTCATCAACAAAATGCAAACAAGAAGAAATTTTATCGCCTACCTGTTCTGTGGGATGAAAATGACCATTATCCAGACATATCAACTTATTATTTTTAACAGCATAACCCAGGTAAAAGTCATGTGAACCGACTGTCATTGACTCAGCACCTATACCAAATAATTTGCTTTCCACAGCATCACGAAGGTAATCATTATCGAAATCCTGTTCGAAACCTTCATCCAGCGATTGTTTTAGCAATGCCCTGTAACCATTCCGATCAATCGGTACGTCCTTTGATCCATCCGGAATCCAGGTATTGTGAATACATGGCGATCCCAATTGCTTACCCATTTCTGCACCAATTTCACGACATCTTTTTAGATGATCAACCCAAAAAGATCTGATTCCTTCATCTTTTGAGGACAAGGTAAATCCACTGTCAGCTTTTGGGTGGGAGAAATAAGTACCATTAAAATCAAGGCCTATTCCCAATTCTTTAGCCCAATCGATCCACCCTTGAAAATGCTGAATACCAATTTCATTCCGATCGACTTGCTTTCCCAGAAAGTCACCATATATGGCATGAAGATTAAGCCGCTGTTTACCTGGAAGCAGGCTAAGAACTTTTTCAAGATCAGCCCTCATCTGGTCAATTGTAACTGCCTTACCCGGATAATTTCCTGTAGCCTGAATGCCTCCGCCTGACAACACAGAGTCTGGTTTTTCAAAGCCACCTACATCATCAGCCTGCCAGCAATGAAGACTGATAGATACTTCTTTCATCCGTTCCAGTACATTCTCTGTATTGACACCAAGACGCGCATATTGCTCCCTGGCCAACTCATAGAGTTTACTAATGTTATCTTTATCCATTTTAATAAGGTTTAAATTATTTCATGTAAAAAACTTCTTCAAGTGGAACAGTAACCGGCGACTTATCATCATTAGTTTCCATAATATCAGCCATATAATTCCACCATTTCTGCACAATCTCCTGGTTTCCCATATCTTGTGAACTATTTTCCCCTATAAGATTCTGAAAAGCAAATAATGTATTTGTCTCTTCATCCAGAAAAATAGAGTATTCGTTTATCCCCGATTCGTTCAACAGTTTACTGAGCTCAGGCCAGATATCATTATGCCGCCGTATATATTCATTTTTTTGCCCGGGTTTTAAATACATTTTAAAAGCAATTCTTTTCATAATTCTTATTTATTGTAATGTCGCTTTTTATAATAGAACTTGATTTATGGAGTTCCGGTGTTAAGCTAAAGGGTAAATATTTTTATTCCTGTCGTATTCTTTTTAAAAATTTATTTGCTTATTTGATTTATATTTTGTGTAAAGTTAACAAAGGCAACTTGCAGATTCAATGCACAAAATGATTTACTGTTTGTACTTTTTGACACTACAGAATGAAGAAGTATATCAAATACCTGACTACAAGTTCAGAAAACATAAATTGGGGAATCTATTTAAATTCGGCAGGATCAATAACAGTTCCTCCTCGAACAGAATACCCGATAAAAGGTCATCCGGCTGATTACTATTTTACTTGGGAACAGGGTCGAACTCTTAATGAATACCAATTGATATATATTATACAAGGCAGTGGTATATTTCAAAATAACGCAGGAACATTCCAAGTTAAAGAAGGCAGCCTGATAATTATCCACCCCGGCAGTTGGCACCGCTACAAACCAAACATACAAACCGGTTGGACAGAAAACTATATCGGATTTAATGGTAAAAGTATAGATACATTCATGCAACACCAGCTGTTCAGCGTATCGCAGCCGGTAATACAGATCGGAGAGCGTGAAGAACTTGCTGATATATTCTTAAACATTTTTGAACTAACCAATAAAGAACTGCCCGGGTATCAATTCATATGTGCAGGATATATAATTAAGCTACTTGGATATTTAATAGCATTTGAAAAGCAACGCGATTTTAAGGATAAACGTATTGCCGGGATTATAGAGGAAGCCAAATTTAAAATGCGCAGCAAAGTTGGTAGTAACTTCGATCCTGAAAAGTTTGCAAATATTAATAACATTGGCTATTCATGGTTCCGCCGCATGTTTAAAAACTATACAGGCCTTTCTCCTCACCAATACTTTTTACAGCTTAAGATTATGCGGGCAAAAGGTTTATTACGTACAACTACACTATCAGTTAAAGAGATAAGTTATGAATGCGGTTTTGAATCCATACACTACTTTAGCAGGTTATTCAAACAAAAAACAGGCCTGACTCCGGGAGAATTCAGAAATTAATCTGCAGTCTTAGCCCTTACTACAAGTGGTATATGTTTACCACCAAATTTTTCCTCTTTAAAATTAGAA
>DASRQG010000123.1:0-3780 GCA_035645995.1 Mariniphaga sp.
GTTCCGGTGGCAGTAACCATACACTCCTGTGTGCTTTCATGGTGGGAAGCTGTAAAAAATGAACAAGCTCCTATTTCGTGGGATATGTACAGATGGCATATAAAAACAGGGATACAGTCAGCCGACTTTATTACAGCACCAACAAAATCTATGTTGAATGTTGCAGAGAAGTTTTATGGGCCGTTTCGTTCTCAAAGGGTCATTTATAACGGTAGAGACAGAGATTTATTTCAACCACGGCAAAAAAAGAAGTTTATCTTTTCAATGGGACGATTATGGGACGAGGCTAAGAATATTAAGCTCCTTGTAGAAGCTGCAAAGTTTATCAATTATCAGGTATTTATTGCAGGGGAATTTGAAGAGAAGAGTTTAAATAATCTTCCTTCCAATGTTACCTTGCTTGGAAAATTAACACAGCATGAGATCGCTCAGTGGCTTTCTGAAGCTTGGATTTATGCCCTGCCCGCTAAATATGAGCCATTTGGATATTCGTTTGTAGAAGCAGCATTTTCCGGCTGTACATTAATTGGAGGAGATATTCCTTCACTTCATGAAGTATGGAACGAAGCTATGATTTATACCCAAACAAACAATGCTGCTCAATTGGCAGGCTTGATCAATCAATTAATGGACAATGAAACATATTTAAGTGAAATGGGAAAACAAGCTTATAACCATGCAATGAATCATTATGCTTTAGAGCAGATGGCTTATGAATATTTCAAACTGTATAAAAGGATAACAACTATAAAAAGCAATTTATTGCAACATTAAGATAGCTTATGAAGATTTATATGTTTTATCATTCGATTGTCTCCGACTGGAATCATGGAAATGCGCATTTTCTTAGAGGAATCGTTAGTGCGTTTCGTCGAAAGGGACATTTTGTTGCAATTTTTGAACCATCAATGGGTTGGAGTCTCAGGAATCTGGTGAATCAGAAAGGTGTTGGGGTATTGTATGAATTTAATCAAAAGTTTCCCTTACACTTCCCGACATTTTATAATCTGGATAATTTTGATCCCGAAGAAGTACTGGCTGATGCTGACATAGTGTTGGTTCATGAATGGAATGAACCGGCGCTGATTAAAAAATTGGGTCAATACCGTTCAGTAAATGATCATTTCCAGCTTTATTTCCATGATACCCACCACAGGGCAGTTACAATGCCTGACGAAATGCAGAAATTTGATCTGAAGTATTATGATGGAGTATTGGTGTTTGGGCTGGTTTTGAAGGAGATTTATGAAAAAAACGGTTGGGCCAAAAATACATTTATATGGCATGAAGCTGCGGATACCACAATCTTTCAACCACTTCCTTATAAAGATAAAGAAGGTGATCTGGTTTGGATCGGAAACTGGGGGGATAATGAACGGACTGATGAATTGCTTGAATTCATTATTGAACCGGTGGAGGAAATGAACTTGAAAGCTGTCTTTTATGGTGTCAGATATCCTAAATATGCTGTGAAATTATTGGAGAAAGCAAACATTGAATACAGGGACTGGTTGCCTAACCACGAAGTTCCGGAAGTATTTTCCAAGTACCGTTTCACTATACATGTCCCCCGAAGGCCATATGTGCAGAACTTGCCCGGAATCCCGACTATCAGGCCTTTTGAAGCCATGGCTTGTGGAATACCTCTGATAACTTCTACATGGTACGATTCAGAAAATCTATTTACAGAAGGTAAAGATTATCTGATGGCAAATAACAAGGAGGAGATGAAAAAGCATATTCATAACTTACTTCATGAACCGGGACTTTCATCAGCGTTGACAAAACATGCACTAAAAACCATTAATACACAACATACATGTAATCATCGGGCAAATGAGTTCTTCGATGTTTATGAGAAAATAAAACTTCAGAAGAAACAAATGGCTTAAAAGATAATTTCCATTACTTGAATAAAAATGTTAATCTGAATATAATACACATGAAAAACAACAAACCAACAATAGCATTTTTTGGCTCGAGCCTTGTTTCGGCTTATTGGAATGGAGCTGCAACATACTATCGAGGCATGATAAAATACATGCACAAGTTAGGTTATGATATAACTTTCTATGAACCGGATGCATTTGAAAGACAGCAACATATTGACCTGCCAAATCCTGAATGGGCCAGGTCGGTTGTGTATGAAAATAGTCAATCAGCAGTAAGAAAAGCACTGGAAGATGCTCAAAAAGCAGACATACTAATAAAAGCCAGTGGAGTGGGTGTATTCGACCTGTTAGTTGAAAAAGCATTGCCGGAAATTAAAAAGCCTCATCAAACTATTATTTTCTGGGATGTAGATGCACCTGCCACACTTAATTCAGTTTTGACAAATCCTATGAATGAGTTTCGTGATTTAATCCCTCAGTATGACTTTATCTTTACGTATGGTGGAGGAGAACCTGTCGTTAATGCTTATAAATCATTAAAGGCAAAGCAATGCATTCCAATATATAATGCGCTTGATCCTGAAACACATCATCCGGTTGCAAGTGAGCCGGAGTTTCAATGTGATCTGGCCTTTTTAGGTAACAGGCTACCCGACAGGGAAGAACGGGTTTGGGAGTTTTTCATCAATGTAGCAGAGCAGATGCCTGTTAAACATTTTCTCCTCGGTGGAAATGGATGGGATACTGTAAAACTTCCTTCAAATATTAATTATTTAGGACATATCTATACCTATCAACACAATGCTTTTAATGCTTCCCCTAAAATTATATTAAACATTAGCCGGCAAAGTATGGCCGATTATGGATTTTCACCTGCTACCCGTGTATTCGAAGCAGCGGGGGCAGGTGCATGTATTATTACTGATTATTGGGAAGGGATCGACACCTTTTTTAAACCAACTTCGGAGATTTGGGTAGCTAATAATGGTGAAGAAGTAGTATCCTTGTTAAAGCTGCTCGATGAAGAGGAAGCCCGTAAAACAGGGGATGCTGCACTTAAAAAAGTACTTGCTGATCATACCTATGCAAAAAGAGCAAGTCAGGTTGATCAATTACTATTGGGTATAACTTCTTTTGCTGCCAATCAATAATATGATTGAAAAACTATGAAGAAACGAGCATGGTTCGTTAATCAATATTTAGGATGAAAATTCATCATGCGAACTTTATCCGGATATATAATACAACTAGACACAGATGAATATTGTAATATTAGGACTTTCAATAACATCATCATGGGGTAATGGTCATGCTACAACTTATAGAAGTTTGGTAAAAGGGCTTTTTAAGAGAGGGCATACTGTTCATTTCCTTGAAAGAGATGTTCCATGGTATGCCAACCAACGTGATGCCAAAAGATTTGACTATTGTAAAGTCTCATTATATAACTCCTTGTCGGAATTACAGATAAATTATAAACAGGAAATACAAAATGCTGATCTGGTTATTGTAGGGTCTTATGTTCCTGAAGGGGTAGAAGCTGGTAAATGGGTGTTGAGAAATGCAGGAGGTATAACCGCTTTTTATGACATAGATACACCGGTTACTTTGTCTAAATTAAAAAAAGGTGAATATGAATATATACATCCTGAACTTATCCCTCAATATGATTTGTATCTTTCCTTTTCAGGAGGCCGTGTTCTTGAAATCTTCACTCTGGAATACGGTTCACCGGGGGCAGTGCCACTATATTGTTCTGTTGATGCGGAAATTTACTATCCTGAATCTGTGCCAAAAAAATGGGACATTGGTTATTTGGGGACATACAGCGATGACAGACAACCTCCTCTTGAAAAACTGTTGATCGAACCGGCAGTTAAATGGACTG
>DASRQG010000124.1:0-4345 GCA_035645995.1 Mariniphaga sp.
TCAAATATAGATATTGATGTGAAAGAAATCAAAACTGAACACTCGACGTAGTGCTTCAGGAGGAGTGTATTTTTCAGCTAAATTTATACGAATATGAGTATGAAATATTAAAAAAAAGTGGCTAAAAGGTCTTATATCACTGACTTTAAAACAATCAACCCGATGATTCCAAAGTTTTCAAATAAAATAGAATTCATTCTTCTATTTAGAATTGGTTTAAGTATAAATCAACTCATCCCTACCTAATATCCCATTTCCTTTATATGATTCGGAATTCTATTAATTATAAGGTTATTTATTAATTCAGGTTAATTCTAAAAGACTTCCAAAATAATATTTGACGAAATAGCTGAAAAGGAAGCATAAGAAGTTAAGTAAAAGACAAAAAAAAGGCACCCTGAAGGCACCCTTTCTTAAATATTTTAAAATTCTAATTGGTTAGTAATTCAATATGACCTGCTGAATCACTATTCAGAACCTCGTAAGATTTAGCAAAATCCATTATATTCCGCAGAGAATCTGCTGACGGAGAAAATGGAGCTTCTTCTTCGGTGATTGTCAGAAAATTTTGAAGCACATGATCATCATTTATTTTTTGCTTCGTAATTTTCTTTACAATATAAATTAATGTAGACCATTTTTTCATAGGCGAAAACTATTTCAATATTAATACTGAACATAGAACGCCCCATGTGGCCCCTTATTGTGTTAGTTTTTGGTTAAAACAAGATTCTTTTCCCGGATCAGCTTCCTAAGGTTTATAAGGGCATATCGCATTCTTCCCAAGGCTGTGTTAATACTAACACCTGTCTGATCTGCAATTTCCTTAAAGCTCATATCCATATAATGCCTCATATGAATAACCTGTTGCTGATCTTCCGGCAGTTCTTTTACAAGCTCCTTAACTTCCTTAAGGATTTGAGAGGTTACCAACTGATCCTCAATAGTATCTTCAGAAAACCTTTGCGAATTAAAGACATCCACTTCAAGGCTGTCGTTTGAGACAGTACCCTGTAATTTTTCTTTTCTGAAATGGTCAATTATCAGATTATGAGAAATTCTCAGCACCCAGGAAATGAATTTGCCATTTTCAACGTATTTTCCACGTTTAAGAGAGCGTATGACTTTTATAAAAGTTTCCTGAAAAATATCTTCTGCGAGTTCCTGGTTTTTTACAATAAGCAGTATATAGGAATATACCCTGTTTTTGTGACGATAAATTAAAATCTCGAGAGAATTTTGATCACCATCGATAAATCGTTGAACGAGCTCATTGTCGTTCATTTCCTTTATATTGAACATTACCTTCTATTTAATTGTAAACAAAAAGTAAAATTTTATCGATAGGCATCAATTTTAAAATGAAATAAATCTTAGTAAAAGTATTATTACTTTTGTGCGGGTAAAAATCAGACATTTTACTGAAATAAACAAACTTTTTTTAAAAAATTATAGAATACCCACTTTTCATGCCAGAAAAAAAAGAAAATAGATTCATAGAGATCCATCGTGCAAGAGTACATAATTTAAAAAATATAAGCTTAAATATACCTCTCAATCAATTCGTTGTAGTTACCGGTGTTTCCGGTTCGGGTAAATCATCACTAGCATTTGACACTTTATTTGCAGAAGGACAACGTCGTTATGTAGAAAGTTTATCGTCGTATGCCCGACAATTTTTAGGGCGTATTAACAAACCTGAGGTTGATTACATTAAGGGTATTCCGCCGGCTATAGCAATAGAACAAAAAGTAAGCACACGCAATCCCCGTTCTACAGTTGTTACATCAACCGAGATATATGACTATATGAAATTACTGTTTGCCCGAATAGGGAAAACATATTCACCTGTTTCAGGAGCAATAGTAATGCGTTATTCAGTTACAGATGTAGTTGATTACATATCCTCTTTCCCTGAAAACACCAGAGCCATGATTCTAACTCCTGTGCAATTCAGTAATGGAAGAACACTATTTCAGGAGGCGGAATTACTTTTACAAAAAGGTTTTTCGAGGCTTGAAAAGGATGATAAGATCATCAGGATTGATGAGTTTTTGGCTACTGCAGATGCGTTCTTCTGTAATGGGAACTGTAATATAGTCATCGACCGGATAATGGTTCAGAATGATAAAGAAACACGATCAAGAATCGCGGATTCGGTGCAGACTGCCTTTTTTGAAGGACATGGTGAATGCTTAATAAAGGTGTTTGAAACAGACAAATCATCGGAACAAAGTTTCTCCAATAAATTTGAGGCCGACGGAATTGAATTTGAGGAACCTTCCGTTCACATGTTCAGCTTCAACAATCCAATTGGAGCCTGCCCCACCTGCGAAGGCTATGGTAAGGTTATTGGCATTGACGAAGATCTGGTGGTACCCAATAAATCCCTATCAATTTATCAGGATGCTGTTGCTTGCTGGCGGGGAGAAAAAATGGGCAAATGGAAAGATAAGCTTATTTATTCAGCCAACAAGTTTGACTTCCCTGTTCACAAACCCTATTACGAGTTAACAGAGGAACAAAAATCATTATTATGGACCGGTAATCGTTATTTTAACGGGCTAAACAAATTCTTTGAAATGCTTGAAGAGAATACCTATAAAATTCAATACAGGGTAATGCTCTCGCGTTACAGGGGTAAAACGACCTGCCCGGAATGTAAAGGAACAAGATTAAAAAAAGAAGCCGGATATGTTAAAGTAGCAGGTTATTCAATTCAGGATTTGATGTTGATGCCGGTAGCTGACCTAAAGGCTCTATTCGATAAAATTACACTTGAACCTCATGAAAAGGAAATTGCAAAACGTATTTTGACAGAAATAAAAAGTCGGTTGGAATTTCTTTGTGATGTCGGGTTGGGATATTTAACTCTAAACAGGCTATCCTCATCCTTATCAGGAGGGGAATCACAACGTATTAATCTGGCTACATCTTTGGGAAGCAGTTTGGTGGGATCGCTATATATACTGGATGAGCCAAGTATAGGATTACATTCGCGTGATACACAAAAGTTGATTTATGTGCTGAAGAAACTCCGGAGGACAGGGAATACGGTTTTGGTAGTAGAACATGATGAAGAAATAATGCGTGCTGCTGACCAGATTATAGATATAGGGCCCAATGCTGGCAGACATGGGGGTGAGGTTGTATTTCAAGGCACCCATGAGGAGCTTAAAAAGAAACCTGACAGCCTTACTACTCAATATCTAACAGGAACTGAGAAGATAGAAATTCCTCCTCATCGGCGTAAATGGAGCAATTTTATTGAAATAACAGGTGCCCGGGAAAACAATCTTAAAAATATAACAGTCCGATTTCCACTAAACATCATGACTGTAGTAACAGGGGTAAGTGGATCAGGTAAATCATCATTGGTTTCCAAAATACTTTTTCCTGCTCTGACGAAACTTTTAGGAGAGTATGGTGAGCGTACAGGCCATCATGACACCATAACAGGTGACTACCATCTTTTGAATGCTGTTGAATATATTGATCAAAATCCGATTGGAAAGTCTTCACGATCAAACCCGGTTACTTATCTGAAGGCATATGACGAAATAAGAAAGCTTTATTCCGAACAGCAGGCAGCAAAAATTCAGGGATTAAAACCTTCTCATTTCTCTTTCAATGTAGATGGTGGGCGATGTGATGAATGCCAGGGAGAAGGAACCATAAAAGTAGAAATGCAGTTCCTGGCTGATGTCTATCTTATCTGTGAAACCTGCGGAGGCAAACGGTTTAAGGAAGACATACTGGAGGTACAATATAAAGGACATAATATAGATGATGTATTGAACCTTACCGTAAATCAGGCACTGGAACTTTTTAAACAAGGAAAATCATCGACAGAAAAGAAAATAGTGAAACGTTTGCAGCCACTGCAGGATGTTGGGCTGGGATATGTAAAGCTGGGCCAATCATCGAGTACGTTATCGGGAGGGGAAAGTCAACGTGTGAAGCTGGCTTCATTTCTGGCACTGGAAAAAGACTCTCCTACCCTGTTTATTTTTGATGAACCCACAACCGGATTACATTTTCACGATATACGAAAGTTACTTAATTCTTTTAATGCACTTATTTCGAGAGGACATTCCATTCTCATCATTGAACATAACCTGGATGTTATAAAATCTGCCGATTGGGTTATTGATCTGGGACCTGAAGGGGGAGATAAAGGCGGCAACCTTGTATTTGCAGGCACACCGGAGGATTTAATTACTAAAAAAGAATCCTATACAGGCCAGGCTTTAAAAGAAAAGTTGTAATTTAATTCAATGTCAAATAAAAAATACTGGTCATGTATAATAAGCTTATTACCAACATCAAACCTTTAGGATTTACC
>DASRQG010000125.1:0-14721 GCA_035645995.1 Mariniphaga sp.
CATACATGCTTCATGCATATCTTTGGCCGATTCAACCCGTATTACCTGTATATTTCTGTGAGAGGTGGTGACAGCTACAGGGCCTGATACCAATGTTACTTCAGCTCCGTGCTCGGCCAAAGTTTCGGCAATGGCATATCCCATTTTACCCGTTGAGAAATTCCCTATAAATCTGACAGGATCAATTCGTTCGAAAGTTGGGCCGGCTGTTACCAGAAACTTTCTGTTCAGGAGTTTTTTTTTTGACTGAAAGAATCAATCAACTTTTTGAGAATCTGCCCGGGTTCCTCCATGCGTCCTTTACCTTCGAGGCCACTGGCCAGTTCACCGACCGCGGGTTCAATTATGGTCACACCATATTCTCTTAATGCCACCAGGTTTTGTTGAGTTGAAGGATGGGCATACATATCAAGGTCCATTGCAGGGGCAACAAACACAGGGCACCGGACCGACAGGTATGTTGTAATAAGCATATTGTCGGCATTACCATTAACCATTTTAGCCATGGTGGCAGCTGTAGCAGGTGCGATAATCATAGCATCGGCCCACAATCCCAGATCAACATGGCTATTCCAGGCACCATCACTTTGGCCAAAGAACTCACTGATTACCGGTTTACCCGATAAAGCTGACAGGGTTAAAGGAGTTATAAATTCTTTCCCTGAAGGAGTCAAAATGACCTGCACCTCTGCACCTTCACGCACAAGCAGGCGTAATAGAAATGCTGCCTTATAGGCAGCAATACTTCCACTGACTCCTAATATTATTTTTTTACCCTGAAGCTCCATCATCAGCTTCTGTAAATTTATTTGCTTTCCCGTGTAGGATTCCTATGATAAATCTGCCCATCATACAATTCCTGAAAAGCAATCAGGGTAGGCTTGGGAAGACGTTCATAGAATTTTGAAATCTCAATTTGCTCCCTGTTCTCAAAAATCTCTTCAAGATTATCGGTATATGAAGCAAATTCCTGCAGCTTTTGATTGAGTTCTTCCTTTAGTTCTGATGCAATCTGGTTGGCACGTTTAGCAAGAATCATTACCGTTTCGTATGCATTTCCCGTTTCAGTCGACAAAACATCGAGGTTACGCGGAATTGTTGTAGTTGCTGCTTTTGTTTTCTTATAATCCATTTTCTAATTTAAATTTGTTTCTTGTTGTTCATCATAATTCAGCTCATTTGCGACGGTGTTATAGAACTTATCTACTTCGTCGCGATGTTTGCTTTCGGGGAATTCATCCACGAATGAAAAATACTCATCCAGCGCACTCGACAAACGTTCTGTTTTTTTGTCTTCAACACTGTTAACCGCAAGCAAGTATTTTGCTTTAAGAACCATGTACATCAACTCCTCACGATAAGGGCTGTCGGGATATTCCCTCAAACTGTTTTCCAAAGCTACTGAGGCAGCTTTATAATTACCGAAATCGTAATAGAGTTTAGCGTTCAAATATGATTTATAAACCAGTTTCTCTCTCAATTCGTCAATAAGCCTGTTAGCTTCATTTACGCGGTCATTATAGGGATACAAATTAATGTACAACTGTAACGACTCAATAGCTTCACGGGTTACAGTCTGGTCAAGCCTGGGCTTTGGTGAAAGCAGGTAGGAACAATATCCAACCATAAATTGAGACTCTTCGGCAAACTCACTACCGGGGAACTCTTTGAGCAAAGATTTAAAATAATGGCTGGCCATCAGATAATCCTTCTGCCCCATCAGGCTCTTCCCATAATAGTAATATATTTGGTCGGCCCTTGAAGTTCCACGATATATATTAACCAGCTCCTGAAAAAGAGTACCGGCTTTTACATACTCACCTTCTTCAAAGTACTCAATTGCCTTTTTATGTTTAAATTCGTAATCGGTACTTTTAACGATCTTGTTGAAATCGCCACACGACGAAGCTATTAAAAGCACAACAAGGCCAACAATTAATAATCTTACTTTCTTTAACATGGCGCAAAAATAACCATTTTTTATTACACATTAACACATTAGAGGAAATTAACTAATTTGTGAAAATATTAAAAAACATTACATTTGCAAACTTAACTTTAAACTATCGCAACGTGGATATTTTTCAAAAATTCAGGTCCAATCAGGGAGATATAGGTCAGCACATGAGCAAAATACATGGTTATTTTGCATTTCCTAAGTTGGAAGGCGAGATTGGTGCACGCATGAAATTCAGAGGCAAGGAGGTCCTTACCTGGAGTTTGAACAACTATCTGGGGTTGGCAAATCACCCGGAAGTAAGAAAAGAAGATGCAGAAGGTGCAAAGCAATATGGGCTGGCTTACCCAATGGGAGCCCGTATGATGTCGGGTCAAACAACCAAACACGAACAATTGGAACAGGAACTGGCAGCCTTTGTAGGAAAAGCAGATGCTTTCCTTTTAAATTATGGTTATCAGGGAATGGTATCAGTTATAGATGCACTATGCGGAAGAAATGACGTTATTGTATATGATTCCGAAGCACATGCCTGTATATTGGATGGCGTGCGGCTTCATATGGGCAAGCGTTTTGTTTATCCGCATAACAATATGGAGAACCTGAAAAAGCAGCTTGAACGTGCTACACGCCTTGCACAAAAACAAGGGGGAGGTATTCTGGTCATAACAGAAGGAGTATTCGGCATGTCAGGTGATTTGGGAAAACTTGATGAAATCGTAAAGCTCAAAGAAGAATTTCAATTCAGGTTACTTGTTGATGATGCACACGGCTTTGGTACCATGGGTAAAACAGGTGCAGGAGTACCTGAGCATTTTGGTGTTATCGATCAAGTAGATTTACATTTTGGCACCTTTGCAAAATCAATGGCCGGTATTGGAGGTTTTATTGCCGGCGATACCGATATTTGTTATTACCTGCGCTACAACATGCGTTCACAAACTTTTGCCAAATCTTTACCAATGCCAATGGTACTAGGTGCTTTGAAGCGATTAGATTTAATCCGTAAGCATCCGGAAATGAAGGATAACCTTTGGAAGGTTGTTAATGCATTGCAAACCGGGCTTCGCGAGGCAGGTTTTGATCTGGGAAAAACAAATTCACCTGTTACCCCGGTTTATATGAAAGGCGGAACAGCTGAAGCAACTAACCTCGTATATGATTTACGTGAGAACTATGGAATATTCTGTTCTATAGTAGTATATCCGGTTATACCGAAAGGTGAACTGATTCTCCGGTTAATACCTACTGCAGTGCATACTATTGATGATGTAAACTATACAGTTAATGCCTTTAAAGAGGTTCGTAGTAAACTCGAAGAAGGTAAATATTCAAAAACTGAATTTGCTAAAGTTGATGTTGACATTTAATACAACAACATCTATAAGATAATAATTGAAAGGTTGCTTCACAGGAAGCAGCCTTTTTTACTTTTAAATAATTATACATTCCCCTGTATATTACCGTACAGGAACAGAAAACGTTAAAAAGCAACAAGATTTAACCAGAGAGATTCACCCCAATAAAAAATCCTTCCCGAATCAACATTATATAAATTCGGAAAGGATTGGATATAAAAGTTCAGCGTATTTCACCAATCATCCACTGCTTGATGGATGGGTGAAGGGACAATTCTTTTAAAAGCTCAACTGCAACTATAAATTTGCCCAACTTTTAAGCTGAAGTAAATTTTCCTTATTTGCTAAACCGTTTTCTAAAGTCTTTTTCCTTTTTAAAGCTTCCAGATAATAGTAATCAGCATAATTCAATGGAACATCTATTTCTGAATTATGAGGTATGCTACCTACTGAATGCATCAATATGAAGTTCCCGTTTTCTCCGATCTTAGCTCTGTAATTTTCACTTGAGAGGCTTGATAATATTTTATCGGCCCACATCCTGTAATCCATTTTATCGGAATACAGGTCTAATTCATAAAGAGCTGAAGCAATTACAGCTGAGGCAGATGCATCACGTAAAGCATTAGGTATACCCGGAGCATCAAAATCCCAGTAAGGAACACCATCTTCGGGATAGTTTTTATGATTAACAACAAAATCAAAGGCTTTTTCAGCCTGCTCAAGGTATTTCTTGTCGCCAGTCTTTCTGTAGGCAACCACATATCCATAAACTGCCCACGCCTGACCTCTCGCCCAGGTCGATTCATGGCTATACCCCTGAGCGGTATGTTTATGTCTTATTGACCCATCTTCGAGGCTGTAGTCTATCACATGCCAAGTCCCAAAATCAGGCCTGAAATGATGTTCAATGGTCTTATCGGCATGCTCTACGGCTATATTATAATAGGTGGAGTCACCGGTAAGTTCAGTTGCATCGAACAGCAGCTCGAGGTTCATCATATTATCAATTATAACCGGGCATTCCCATCCCCTCTCCGACTGCCATCCTCTGTCGGTATTCCACGATTGAAGTATCCCTGCACCAGGACGATATCTGGTAGAGAGTGATTTTGCAGCCTGAACAATTACATCCTTATACTCCTCGTTTTGAGTCAGTCTGTAACCATTTCCAAAACTACATCCGATCATAAAACCTACATCATGATGCCATGTAAGATGCTTAACAGTATCAAGCGCCTCAGTATATTTCATACCAAGATCTTTCCACTTTGGGTCTCCGGTAAGTTCATACAAATACCACATACTTCCGGGAAAAAAACCTGAGGTCCATTCCTGTGGGCTTATATATCTTATCTTTCCATTTTGAATGGTCTTAGGATTCAGAACCTTTCCGGATTCTTCAATCAGCTTTACCTGAATCCCATATTGCTCTGTGGCAAAACGAACATTCTCCCCGACAAAATCATTTCCTGAAGGCTCAGCTTGAGTGCCACAACTGAATATTCCAATGGATACAAGTATTATAAACGCAAATTTTAATAGTGTCTTCATGAGATCATATTGCTTTAACAGTGAATTTATATTTTCCTTTTTTAGAGTTTGTATTGTCTTTAAGAATTATTCGGTATACAGAATCACCCCAAACATTTGAAAGCCGCGGATCAGTTTGCTCAATTGCTTCAATAGCAGGCTCAAATCTTTTAGAATCAAAAGATAACTGGATTTTCCTGCCACCGACATCCAGGGACACTGCTCCCGGCTTAGTAATCGTAGGCTTATTGTGCGACATAAACACCACAGCATTATTACCAATTACATCTTCAAGTGTATAGCTATCCTCAATAATCAGTTCTCCCTTAGGATGCATCGTATAACTTCTGACCCATGACTTTACAGCTGTTTCATTTTTATAAGCCCCTGCTATATCAAGACTGAACCGTTGTCTTCTTTCATCAAATTTTACATCTGCAGATCTATATTGAGAACCATATTCCTGAGGTTGACCATTTATTAATGGCAGGTTATGATAATTGGTCTGCATTGTCCAGATTGAATAGCGTTCACTGCTAAATGTTTGCCGTGTATAAGTACCAACACCAATATCAATAAACACAGGATCGTTATCATAATAAAGCACAAATGTACCTACATCATTATGATTATGACTTTCGTTATTATATCCTCCCTTAGCTGCAAAGAAGAAGCCATCGTCATTTCGCATATAAGCAAATTCAGTTTGTGGGTACCACGAATACTTCGCATTTGACAAGGCAGGTTGTACCTCTTTTAAATTGTCGTGGAAAGCTAAGCTCTCAAGGTTTCTGAAAATATCGCGTCCGGACAAATTGTATTTGGGATTCCTTTCATGAAGATAGGCGGCGAACTGTTTCATTTCATCACTATTAACTGCCGCTCCATATCTAAAGATAACCCCTTTATCGCCACCACCTTTTGCCGAGGCATCCGCAAAATTAACAACCCAGCCATCACCGATATAAGACCTGCATATATATTCACCCATATTTTTTATCATGGGTTCATCGAACAATGATACCTTTCCATCAGTAGCATAATATAATATTTGCAGATAATCGTAAAGTTTCCCTGCTGCATGCCCCCAATAAGAAGGTCCTTCTTCGCATGCACCATCATCATTGTTGTAATTAATAAACTTATCAACCGATACCATTGTACGATATACAGCTTCAGCAAGTTTATCAGTATCATCCTCTAACAACAAATAAGTCGCCAACACATTAAAGTTACACCATGGATTCCAGTTGTTCACCATAGTTTCCGGTGTTGCATTAAAAGCCTGCCACCAAAAATCACTTCTTTCCATATAAGGATCAAGAATCCTTCGCTGAAGCTCTTTCCTTAGCCTGCTCGATACAACCGGATTCACCTTATCCATTTCATCTTTCAAAAAATAATACGTCCACGACAGAAATGATCCTAAATCTCCCGCAGTCAGATCGATCACCTGTTCATCAGGATCGGCTAATGATCGCTTTGATGAATGATAAGCAGGCAGATGGGCTGATAGTACCCATGAACTCATCTCACAGCTCAACCACACTCCGTTTATAATCTGATCTATAAAACGCCCTTCCCCTTCTGCCAGCTCAGCCAGGACAAGGCTGCTCAACGCATTATTGTTGGCACCAAATGGGTTCTGCATGATGTCGCGTGAACCACTTCTTTCATATTCTATATAATCGGTGGCTTTAACTACCTGCCAGGTGTAATCCAAATATTTTTCACCGGTCGCTATAATTTCCTGCTTTTGGTCCCCTGTAAAGTTATTCCATCCTTCCCTGTCTGAATAAGTTGGATACTTAACCCAATTTTGGTTGTTCACTAATACATTCTTCAGGTCCTCGAGGCTAACCTCTTTCTGCAAAAGGTTTCGCTCAGAATATGCATCTGCCAATTGAGGGAAGCATAATATGGATAGTAAAAGTAAAAATAATGTACTTCTCATTTTATTTCCAGTTTTGTAAAGTTTGTTGATCCTGTGCTATATCGTCTTTAAAATACTCAGGATTACTACTCATTATTATCTGAATAACCTGTTTCTTTTCGGCTGATGGTACAGTTTTTATGCTCAACCGATGATACCCCTCTAATGGTTTCTCCTTTGGTGTAAAAGTTTTTGCCTCCTCTATATGAATGGTCACCTTATGCGGCTCAATTACTTTCAGGTATAATTGCTCCCCATCCTTTTTAAAATTAACTACATTGTCTACTTTCGTCAATTGTGCAGAAGTGATTGCTGACCACTCAATTGACTCGGATTCGGGAAGCAGTTCCACTTCATCCCTGATAACCATCAAGTCATTTTCAAGAAGTTTAAAACCCCTAAAAACTGTTGACGCTTGCTCCTGATAAACAGGAGATAAATCAAATATACAAAAAGGTGTACCTGAATTTGAGTTATGTCTTAAAAGGTCACCCTCTCCTGCAGAGTATTGTAGTTTCCCATCAATCGATAGAGTATTGTGCCCAAAGTTAGTATTTCTAAAATAATCCCATCTCTGACCACCGGGTTTATAATCCCAGAAACCGGGTAAGCTATAGGAATCGGCTCCAAGATCATCAGTCCACCTGACACCATTTGTTTCAATAATAAATGTACCTACATCAAGCTGTTGATGTGCTTTTGTAGGTGCCCCTCCTTTTGCAATTAAATAAACAGAATTCTCAGCATCGTATGCACCATTAAAAACAGCAATAGGATTATACTCATTATCAAAGACCTGAAGTTTTTTATCTTCCTGCATAGCATCTTCAGAACCTGAAGGATCGTACCAGGGAATGCTCAGAAAGAAATGTCTGCTAAGCGATGCTTGTGGATTATTAACAATTTCACTTAATGCCCTCCTGTAAAAAGTTGCCGCTTTGGGTTGGTCAAACGAACGGCTGTAATAAAAGTAAACAGGGGTTACTGCAGGTTTTGTTCCTCCTGAATTGGCAAAATTAAATACCCGTCCACCCGGACTAATTGATTCTATATAATAATTTACAGTATTTTTAACTCCGGGGATATCTACAATGCCAAAATCTGCATTAAAATTGTCGTCCAGCGATTTCAGCAATAAAGTCAGGTATATGTTGGTGTAACCCCAGTATGAAGGGCCTTCGTAACAAACCCCATCCGGAGCATAATGCTTCAGGCAATTAGGAACAAAACTTGTTCCCTGAGTTATAATAGAATCGGTAACAGCAGGATTTTCCTCTGCGATTGCTAACGCCCCAATAATCATTCCGGTATTACACACCACGTTCCAATTCGTTTCTCTTTTTGCCCACGAGTTATTGTCGCCGGTACGGTACTCTTCAAGAGCATGAACCAGAGCTTTTTCCTGTATCGATTCAACAATAAGTTTCTTAGTACTGTTCGGAAGGAAATCGTACAACCAGTCGTAGCCGATAGCTACCGCAGTTGTCATTTCAGCAACATCCAGATAATGTTTTGGATTCCAGTCAGGATAATTACATACATTAATAATATTCTCCTCCGCTTTCGATGCAAACCTTTTATCACCTGTTAATCGATAAGCCATTGCCAGGGTAGTGATTCTGTAAACATGTTCGCGGCTTATAGGGAGTATGTCCTGTATATAATTAACATCTCTAAGCGTATATTCTATAATAGGTTCATTCAATAACTCCTCTGCCTTCACTTCCAACAGATCAATCATTTGAACAAGTAATGAATCTGACTCAGCAAGTTTTTTAATTCTTTGCTCATCATCGGCTGTAAATAGCAACCGGGGATGGGCAGGGATCGAATTTCCTAACACTACGGCACTGTCAGATCTTGAAGATACACAACCGGTAGTAGTTAATATTATTAGCAAAAGAATTACCAATATATTACTATTGAAAATTCTTTGGAAAAAGATTGATTGTTGATTAGATAATTTAAGTTTCATGTTTATAATATAAAAGGAATCCCTTTCCGGTTAACCCGGAAAGGAATTCAAAATACTTGTTAATACCAGTTCGGATTTTGAGTTAATTCCGGATTAACTTCAATTTCCTGAGCAGGAATAGGCCATAAATAATCACGGTCTTCAAACTTCCTGGTAAACAAGTTAGCCCCTGTAAGCCCCTTTTCTATTTTATTATTAAGCATTTCTTTAGCAAGTCCCCATCTGCGAAGGTCACTAAAACGGTGTCCTTCCCCGGCAAGCTCAACTGCCCTTTCATGCATGATTCTTTCAAACATGTCTTCTTTACCATTTACGGTTAAATGAGCGGCAGAATTTAAACCTGGCATATTGGATCTTTCCCTGACTTTATTCAGTTCCGTTACAGCCTTATCCAACTGACCGTCTTCATTATATGCTTCCGACAACATAAGCAGCACATCAGCATAACGTATCAAGGGGAAATTAAAAGGAGTATGAGCCCTGTTAGTAATTAATCCATCAAGATTTGCCTCAGGGACAAACTTCCTCCAGAAATAAGTCGTCCAACCTTTGTTATTTCTTATCTGGCCGAAGTTTTCGTTAACACCTGTAGCAACTACAAACTGCATCAGTCTTGGTTTATTGGCATTCCATCCCAGATAATAAGAATAAGGTACAATCAACGACTGCATCATCCTAGGATCGCGGTTCCTATAGATTTCACCCAACAAGGCTGTATCTGGTATCGATGTTAATGTCCCCGAAGTATGAGTAGCTACTAAAGCCTCTTCCTTAACTGAATTATCTTCATTAAAGCCGGGAATGTAGTCATTCCAATTAAATGGAGTTCCATCAAGGTTTTCATACATGTCGGCAAGTGGTGTTGAAGGCATACCATTGTTCCAGCTACTACCAAAAGTACTTCTGGTACCTAAATAGTGAGCCAAAGGCATACCATAATTAAAACCTACACCACCTTTATTCTGAATAGCGAAAATAATTTCGCTGTGAGTATGGCCCTCAAGCTTAAATAAACTTGCATAATCGGGTGAAAGCTCATACCCATAATCATTCGATTTGTTATAAACGATTTCTTCAAAATCAGCTATGGCATTTTTCCAATCCTGTGCATACAGATAAACTTTACCTCTTAAAGCATATGCAGCACCTTTAGTTGCCCTGCCATATTCAGCGGCAGGCCATTCAACCGGAAGACCGGTAATAGCAGCATCAAGGTCAGCTAAAATAAAAGCCCTTACCTGTTCTACACTGCTTCTGGGTTCAAGCAGGTTGTTGAAATCCTGATTCAGGTCAACTGTCTCATCATAAAGAGGTACTCCACCATAATAATCCATCAAATGGAAATAATAAAGTGCACGCATGAATTTTGCTTCTGCAATAACGTTCGATTTAACTGTCTCATCAATTTCCATTTCAGAAACATTCTTGATCACCGAATTTGCCCGCTGTACGCCATCAAATGAACTTCTCCAATGGTTTACCACAAAGTTGGTTCTGTCGGTATAACTTCCATTAGCAGCAGCTTCATAAGCCTGCCCATCATAACCGATTGCTATATCACTCAGATTATCGGTAAGATTAATCGTTCCAAATGTGTACTGATTTTTCATTTGTTCATACACACCCATCATTGCCTGCTTGGCATGATCTTCAGTTTTCCAAAATGTACCGGCACTAATCTGATCGTAGGGCACAGTATCTAATTCATAACAGCTGTTTAAAAAAACAAGTGAAAGAATTGAAAGAAATGTTATTATAGTATTCTTCATTGTATTTTTCATTTTTAAAATGTAACACTAATTCCTACTAAAGCCTGCTTCATAGTCGGATAGTTTGCACCACTCACTTCAGGATCAAATCCTTTATATTTTGTGAGCGTAAAATAGTTTTCAAGACTACCATAAACTCTCAAGCTTTCAATATCTATTCTATCTGTAAGCTTCTTAGGAATTGTATATCCAAGCTGAATATTTTTAACTCTTAAATAGGATTTATTCTGAACCCAGAAATCACTGGCTCTAGTATTACGGGTTTGTGCATACTCAAGCAAGCGTGGATAAGTAGCATCGGTGCGTCCGGGATACCAGCGTCCTTCAGCTATTTCCTGATTTATTTGGTAACCCCATCTTACTACCGGACGGTAATAATTATCCATCCAGAAAACCTTTAAACCCTGAGTTCCCTGCAGGAACATTGAAAAATCAATCCCTTTCCAGTCAAGCCCCATGTTCAAACCATAAGTTACACGGGGTGCTGTACCATTTCCTACTGTATAACGGTCTTCTTCATTAATAATACCGTCATTATTCAGGTCTTTGTATAACAGATCACCTAATTGTGGTTCCCCAAAGGCCGCAAAAGGATTTCTTTTCTGTCCGGTGGTCTCATCAATTGGTGCATTGTCCTTTATTTGTTGAACCAATGCCATATCTTCTTCGGTCTGAAGTATTCTATCCACAGCCAATACATACTGTACGTTGATCGGATAACCTTCCTGTAGCAGGTTGGAGCCTGAAATAGTTCTTTCATCACCTTTATATTTTGTAACTTTATTATCAATAAAGGTATAGTTACCATTTACAAAATAATTAACATCTCCAACTTTATCCCTCCATCCAAGATTCAATTCTAAACCACGATTCCGCACTTCAGCTGCATTTTGTTTTGGAATGGAAGCATTACCTACTACTAATGGAGCAGGCAGATCGATAAGAATGTTGTTAGTTGTTTTATCAAATAAATCCAACGATCCTGATAACTTTCTGAACATATCAAAATCAAATCCCAGGTTAGTTACATAAGTGCTTTCCCATGTAAGATTTGAATTGGCTAATGATTTTTGTGCAAAACCAACATTTAAGTTGTTGTTTAAAATATAATTTGCTGAAGCATAAACTGCCTGGTATTCATAATTATTTACAGCATTATTACCCAATGAACCCCATGATGCTCTTACTTTCAAATTGTCGAGCCATTCTACATCGTATAGAAATCCTTCTTCACTTAATCTCCATGCAGCTGAGAATGAAGGGAAAACTCCCCACCTTGTATCACCGGCCCTAAATCTTGATGAACCATCGTAACGTAGATTAGCTTCAAACAGATATTTTTCCGACCAGTCAAGATTCAACCTTCCAAAGTAGGATTGCATGGTCCAATCAGTGGCATTTCCTGAGGTTGCAGCATCCATAGTTGCAGCATTTAAAACGCTCAGACTAGGATCTACAAGGTCCAATTTTGAACCATTAAACCACCACTCTTTATAATATTCCTGGCTTGCACCAGCAATAATGCTGAAGTTCAGGTTGTCCAAAATACTACTTTCATAACGTACCAACCCATCCATAAACATTTGATTGCTGTTATTATTTTGATTGGTAACGGAAGTCCTACCGGTTCCTGCACTTGCAATGGTATTAGTCAGGAAGTTCCATCTGTCAAGGAATACCGGTTGTTGATATCTGAACTGGGTCCAGAAATCATAGTTAAATGATCCTTCTACGGAAAAACCTTTGAAAGGTTTAAATTTTCCATAGAATCTTGAAACCATTTTATTCTGTTTAATGTCACCTTTCTGGTTATTCAACCGATGCAATACATTGTTCGACTGCGGGTCGTCTTCAATATTGTTAACTGATCCATACCTGCCATCAGGTGCCCTTAAAATCATACCAGGGGTACTGGCAGCAGCATAGGTAAATACATCATCCAATGCATTTGTACCAATATCTGTAATAGAGTGTGATCCGCTTACATTCATCCCCAGTAAAAGCCATGGCTTAATATCCGCTTCAAGGTTTACCCGGCCATTGTAACGCTGATACCCTGACTTTTCAATCACACCAGGATTATCAAGATAACCAAATGATCCAAAAAAACGGATCTTATCTGTACCACCCGAAATAGAAATATTATGGTTCTGATTCATGTTTTGCTTGAAAACTTCGTCAGTCCAGTCTGCATTCGGATATTTAAGTGGGTCTACCCCCTCATTTGCCCGCCAAAGGTCAATGGTTTCCTGTGAAAATCTTTGAGCGGCATTCGGATCTGTATTATAATATCCTTCATTAATAAGCTCCATGTAGTCAGCATAATTCGTTACTGACTGAATCAGGTTTGAAGGTTTCACTGATGATAAATATGAATTATAATTCATACGTAAAGTTCCTTCTCTCCCCTTGCGAGTTGTAATTAAAATAACACCATTAGCAGCTCTTGAACCATAAATTGCAGATGATGCAGCATCTTTCAAAACTGAGATAGATTCGACATCATGCGGGTTAAGGTCATTCATATTCCCAACAACACCGTCGATAATAACCAGCGGATTTGAATTGTTTAATGTTCCTTGTCCCCTGATACGTAATGTGGCACCATCATTACCCGGACGGCCTGTTCCCTGGTTTACATACAAACCGGCGGCAACACCTGATAAACCCGACGACAAAGAAGTGATCGGCCTGCTTTCTACAACATCTGTCATATCAACTGCCACAACTGATCCGGTAAGATTTACTTTTTTCTGTGTAGCATATCCTACTGCAACTACTTCTTCAATTCCGATTGTTTCCTCTTCAAGCGTAACATTAATAACTGTATTGTTTGAAACATTAACCTCTGTGGTTCTCATGCCTACAAATGAAAATACCAACGTTCCATCTGCAGGTACATTAGATAAGGAGTAATTACCATCAAAATCAGTAATAGTCCCATTGGTAGTCCCCTTAACAACTATAGTCACACCGGGTAATGGAGAACCTGTATTGTCCTCAACACTACCTCCAACTGTTATATTTTGTGTGAAACCATAAAATGGCACACAACAAAAAAAGATTACAATTAATAAATAATAGATTTTTCTCATAATTAATTTAAGTTATTAAATCGATGATCTGATAATAGTTCATTCTCAATTTACTCTACTCAAAGAAAATGTAATCCTTAATTGACCTGTTTCAATATCCTTTTTATAAAGAATAATTTTCAACTTTGTACGTTTTTATATCATAAATTGGACGATTTTATAAGTGATGATGACAAGTAGTCTAATTTTTGCTTAAGCCTGAGAATCAATATTTTTTTGTAATTTTGATCCCTTAATTTAAAAATGAATATTACTAAAGTGTTAAAATACAGTCTTGGTTTAATTTTTATATTGTTCTTTCATTTTAATAGCTTTTCATCCGATATTTTATTCTCCTCTTTGGGTATTAAAGAGGGATTATCGCATTTATCTGTCTACTCTATTCATCAGGATGAAACAGGTGCTTTATGGTTTGGAACGCGACAAGGATTGAACCATTTTGATGGTATCAGACTTAAACACGTACGTATCAACCCGGAGCCTGAAGATCTTGTCGATTTTACAATTTGGTCGATTGCAGGCGATAATAATGGTTCACTGTATTTATTAGCTGACAAGAACCTCATCCGTTACGACCTTGAAAACCAGAAATTCGAAACATTGACTAAGGGTAATATTGATGGCTTTTTCTACCAAAACCATCAACCATACATTGTAATAAGTGATGAAATTTTTCACTTCAATCCTGAAACACGAGAAAAAACTTTTTTTGCAAAACTGGAAGCCAGTCAACTACCTGTTAAACGAATCATTCATGGGTCTCAAGGGGTAGTTTGGATTGCTACAAATTCGGGGCTGATAAAATGTAATACCGACGGTAATGTCGAAAACACCTATTTTAAGAATAAACAAATTACAGCACTCTTCGAAGATTCACATAAATCGTTATGGATTGGTACTCGTGAAAATGGTGCCTATCGATTCAACCCACACAACGAAACAACTATTTCAATGCTGACTGAAATCTCCAACAATGAAGTCAGAAGTTTCCAGGAGGATGAAAATGGTGAAATATGGATTGGTACTTTTCAGGGATTGTTCAGAGTCAATCTTAAAACCGGCCATCTATAAGGATGTACAGGGCACTATGTGGGTGGGGAC
>DASRQG010000126.1:0-8905 GCA_035645995.1 Mariniphaga sp.
TAAAAACACACTATGATAGTAGAAATGCATTGCCATACATCCGAGTATTCACCGTGTAGTATGGTATCTGCGGCTGATATGATTAAGAAGGCATATTTGATGGGCATACAAGCCATCGTGTTAACCGATCATCATTACCAATGGGAAGAAAACGAACTTCAGGCATTACGTGAAAAAGCCGGGGTACCTGAAATATTTAAGGTGTTTTCGGGACAGGAGGTTACTACCACTAATTACGGTGATATTCTTGTGTATGGTGGGAAAAGATCGTATGAGAAACAAAAATATACACTTGAAGATATTAGAAATGATAATCCGGAGGCAGCCATTATTTGGGCACATCCATACCGGAATGGAAAGGTTCCAACTCCTGAAAAGTTATTAAATCCGTTACTTGATGGTGTTGAGATATTCAACTCTAATCTTACAATACTTGAAGCAAGTCATGCCTTAAAGGACTGGCATCATTATAAATTTATTGCAACAGGAGGCACCGATACCCATGCTTTGAGTTATACCGGATCGTATCCTACCATCTTTGACCATCCGTTAAATACGCTCGAAGATCTGATAACAGAACTGAAAGCAGGGCGTTGCAGGCCTTTTTATAAGGAGATTCAGAGATCAGGAACAACCAATACTAAGGTAACTGAAGTAACAATTGGCCCAAAGGAGGGAGAAGATCGTAAGAAAATTATTATAAAATCTTTTGAGGATGTTGATTCCTGGAAATCAGGTGAAAGGTCTGCTAATATTGTTCATGAACTTTTAAAGCAGGGTTTTGAGGATGGACCTTACAGGATACCAAAACCGCTTGACAAGGATAGACGAAATCTTACACTGATAGAAGAACGTATTGGAGGAGAAAGCCTGTACGATTCAATGGTGAAAGCAGATCCTGAAGATTCACAAAGGTATTTAAGAATGACTGCCAGGTGGCTAAGCAAACTGCATAACTTAAGATTACAAATAACCCCTCCCGATGAGTACCTGAAAATTGAACCTGAAAGGACGGATTATTATTTAAAGAGCCTTGTGGAAACAAAGAATAAGCATCTCAAGAGGGTGCGTGAGATAAAGGATTTGGTACTAGAGAAGGAAATTGAATTGATTGAGAAACGTCCTGAAGTATTGGTACAGGGACATGGAGATTTTCATCCTAAAAATATATTCATAAGCAGAGAGGAACAGGAAGAATATGTGGCAGTTATTGATTTCGATAGTTCTTATATGTTACCCAGAGGATTTGATGTAGGTACTTTTTTAGCACAATACGTAAACATGTTTTTCGACCTTCGGACAATCAGGCGGGGTGCTCCCTCCGAAATATTTTTAGAAACCTATCTTAGTAATGCAGAAGGATTGGAAGACGATTTTATGAATCATGTTAATTTGTATAAGGCACGTGCAAGTTTGAGTATTCTGTATTATTTGGCGAAAGTAAATTTAGGCGATTCAGAAAACTTTTTCCGGATAATGATCGAAGCAGAAAAAAGCCTGGTATCGATTATTTGATTTATTTTTCTTAAAAGCATTCCCCTTACACAATTAGGTTGTGAAACCCACTTAAAGAAGTTATTTTTACAGGTGTTAATATTTGGGGAACATCATAAAATTAAATTGTGAAGGAATGAGGAGCGCTTTCGTTTTAAGTATAGTTATACTATTTTTTATTTCATGTGGTAATAATAACAGCCGTCAGAAAGTTGATGAGAAAAAAGTTGTAACTGTTAGTATATTACCATTGAAAACTTTTGTTGAACAAATTGGAGGAGATGATTTTGAGATTAATGTGTTGTTACCTCCTGGTGCAAGTCCTGCCAACTTTAGTTTGGTGCCCTCACAGCTAAAAGATATAGCTCGTTCCCAAATTTGGTTTCGAGTTGGACATATCGGTTTCGAACTTTCGTGGCGAGATAAAATACTTCAGGTGAATGAAGAGATGAAAGAGGTAGACCTGTCGGAAGGTCTTGATTTAATTCATGCTGAATCTGTAACAGGAGAGCAGGGTAACTCAGGTGGAATCAATCCACATACCTGGCTCTCGTCGTCATTGGTAATAGAAATGGCAGAAGAAATTACATTAGAATTGTCTCAACTAAATCCTGAACGCAAAAGTTTTTATAACGATAACCTGAAAGCTTTTGTTGAAGAAATAGGTCAGTTGGATGCTGAAATTAATGAGGCTCTGAAAGATTATGAAGGCAGGCAATTTATTTCGTTTCATCCCAGTCTTTCTTATTTTGCCCGTGAGTATGGATTAATACAGCACTCACTTGAACCGGGTGGAAAAGAACCTACACCGCAACGCATGGCTAAACTGATTGATTTGGCTCGTAAGGAAAATATCGATGTAATTTATATACAAAGTGACTTCGACCTTGAGCAGGCACGTGTATTTGCAGAAGAGATTGATGGGCAGATTGAACAAATGTGGCCACTAAATCCCGACTGGTTCAACAATCTGAGAGGAATTACAAAACAGTTAATAACCCATTTTGAAGATTAAAGCGCAATTATCTGGCAGCTTCGTTTTCAAAATTAATGATACGTTCATATATTTCAGGCATCTGTTTTTCAATTCTATTCAGAACTTCATGGTTCACAGAGTTATTTCCCATCGGAACATGACGTGTGTCGTACACATGATTTACATTTCGGTTGTATTTATATTCGTATGTGAAATTCTCTGATGAATCAGTTTCAGCCACTTCACAGAATAGATCGGGAACGCTTATATAAAATTGATCGGGTTGCTTTTGAGTGTTTTTATTTAACAGGTTATTGGTTAAAAGGTACTCATGCACTTCTTTGGCTGTATTAATTGCGGGATCAATTAATATGATACTGTCATTTAAATATTCACGATAAACAAATTCATCGTCCAACTTCAGATTGTATAAATCATTTAAGGTAGCTTGAAAAAATGAGGAGTAATAAGGGTAATGTGTACACCCCAGAATAAGTGTTTTTAAAGGTTGGCTTACCTGTTCTTCTTTAAGCTGTTCACACAGGTTTACCAAGTGATATCTAATATAATTCTCAGCACTGTTTAATTGAATTTCTGCCAGTTTGCCATTCTCTTTTTTAACCAATAAGGCATTTCCGATGGTATCGAATTGGTATACCGGAAGTAACTCTTCTTTTATTTTCCATAGTTCATGAGTCATTGACGGTCCCTGATAATTTTTACGTATCGCTGTAGCCTTACGGTCAATAAAGTTTAGTTCCTCATCTATAGCTTCAGCGATACCATATCCTGATTGCTGTAAAAAATTTAATTCACCTTCATAATTAAGTTGTGATGACTGTGAGATGAAGGTATTCAGGTAACCGTTTGAAGAGACTGTACCGGCTGTGGCAATTACGGCGGCAGTACCATTTTCTTTAGGTTCAAATGTTGAAAGAGCACCTCTGATTCCTGCATCTATAACACCAATTACCGGAATGTTGCTTCCTCCATTTTCCATCATTTCCTGAATATCCTCTTTGCCGTAAGCTGTAGCAGTATTACAGGCAACCACAATTAATTTTACAGGCTCTTTATTTTCTTGTACTACAGTGTCTTGATCCGATTTGTGCCATTTGTCGCCCAATAGAAAAAGAGCATCTCTCAGAATCAGTTCTTTAAGAAATGAGGTTTTATTCATAGTTGAATAATTTCCGTATGGCATATTTGCCTGGTCACCAAAATACACGAAACTTTCATCCTTAAAATCCCTTATTCCATCGCCTTTATAATGATACTTATATTTTGTAGTATCATAGTTGTCGAAGTTCAGGATAGCATCCAAAACTGTTAGTCCACCCGTACCTGAGTCGAATACACCAATTGGCGAAGAAGTGCTTATTTCCTGATCAATTTTACTCAAATCGTTATAGTAGAAGTCAGATGTATCTGATAGCGCTTTTGTTAAAAAGGCAGAAGCATCTGTTTCTTCAGAAGATTCAGGTTTTATCGTGCACCCTGAAAATAATACTGTATGAGAAAGTAATATTAGTGTTAAAATACCTTTTGTATAGAAAGTTATACGATTCATCTTTATTTTATTTTTCAATCTTTGTATAGAATTTAATGAATAGCTTTGTTATTAAAGTTTATTAAAATAAAAGATTTTATTTGACTGTTTGTGTACAGTCCTGCACTACTCATTTTAAAATCCATGACTATTTAAAATTTTCTATAAATATAATTAACCTGTACCAATAATGGCGTAAAGATTGTCTTATTGGGTTTAATATATTTGAATTATATCTAAATAATTAAAATTATTAGTAATTATTGTCCACAAAAAAATACAGCAACGCTTTTTAAAAATAGATTAAAAATGATGAACCAAAAATTTTCTACATATAACTGGGAGGAGCTTCTTGAGGCAGAAGAATTTGTTCGATGGATTCTTTATAAGGAAAATAATTCTGAATGGAGGAAGTTGACTGAAACATATCCTGAGTTTGCAAAAGAAGCAAAAAGGGCAAGAGAAATTATTCTGGTGTTACAAGATAAGTATGATGTTCTGGATGAAAATTCTATAGGTTCATTGTGGAACAATATAGAGCAGTATTATTACGAAACGAAAATACCTGTAAGAAAGTTAAACTTTAGGAAGGCTTTGGGCTGGGCAGCATCAATACTGCTTATTTTTTCAATCGGAGTAGCAGCATATTATATTATCGACAGCAAAGCTACCTATAGTTTCTCTGCTTCTGCTCAGGAATTTGAAGGTGAAGCTTATTTCCTTTTATCAACAGGTGAAAGGATTGCATTGGGGCAAGAAAATTCTACTATCGAGATTAAAGAAACAGAACAAAATTTCATCGTTAATAATAAAACCATCCGGAGAAGTGACTATCCCCGGCTAAGTACTAAACCTCAATTAAATGAGATCGTTGTTCCATTTGGACAGCAGTCGGAAGTTACTCTTGCCGATGGAACAGTTATATGGATAAATGCCGGAAGTAAACTTGCCTTTCCGTCTGAATTTTCTAAAAATAACCGATTGGTTCATATAGAAGGAGAAGCTGCATTTCAGGTAGCAAAGAATGAGCGTAAACCTTTTATTGTAAGAACAAGTGATGGTTTAGATATAGAAGTATTAGGAACATTGTTCAATGTTTCTGCATACCCCGAACAGGAAATCATAGAGACTGTTTTAATAAACGGACGTGTGGCAATTAATAAACCGGGATTCTTTAACAATTCTCCGGTTGAGTTAAGTCCGAATAAAAAGGCAGAATTCAACAAACTTAATCAGGAAATTGAAGTCTCAGATGAACCTAACGCTACAATTTATATTGCATGGGTAAAAGGATGGCTTGAGTACCAAAAAGAAAGCCTGAATTCGGTGCTTGTAAAGCTTGAGCGCTATTATGATGTTAAGTTCCATTTACCGGCTGATTTTCCTGCTGATGATAAAATTACAGGAAAATTGGATCTAAAAGAATCTCTTGAAAATGTATTGCAGGTGCTTTCAGATGCTGCTCAGGTGGAGTATGAAATAAAAGGCAAAGAAATTTTTATACAAAGTAAAATAAGGAATAGGTAACCATGTGTTAATGAATATTTTACAATCAAAACTCGAAAGCTATGAGAAAAATTCTTAAATTATATGATCGAAAATTCAGATCGTATAATGTTATCAAAAAAATGAAAGTTTTAAGCGTACTTTTTTATGCTATACTGTCGGTTTCTGCCGCTGATTCATATTCACAATCGGCCCGATTTGATATGAATATTGAAAATGCTTCAATCAGAGAAGTTTTTGAACAAATTGAAAAGTCAAGTGAGTTTATACTGCTGTATAATGAAAAATGGCTTGACGTTGACCGTAGAGTGGACGTGTCTGTAAAAAATGAAACTATTGAAAAAATATTGGAGCAGTTATTGAAAGGTACCAATAATGTCTATAAAATTTATGATCGGCAGATAGTAATTTTAAACGATGATTCAGCAGAAGAGGTTTCTGAAATTGTGAATTATACAAATTCAGTAGCTTCTGTCAGTCAGCAGAATATGGTGACAGGTGTCATTACTGACTCTTTTGGGGATCCTTTACCTGGTGTAACAGTAGTTATTAAAGGTACTTCGCAGGGAACTGTTACTGACTCAGATGGTAATTATCAATTACCAAATGTGCCTGGTGATGCAACACTTGTTTTTTCTTTCGTAGGTATGCGTACTCAGGAAATTCCAATCGATGACAGGAGTTCAATTGATGTGACTATGGAAGTTGATGCGATTGGGCTTGAAGAAGTTATTGCCATAGGTTTTGGTACTCAGAAAAAAGTTAATTTGACAGGTTCTGTTTCTAATGTGGATGTCAGTAACGTTGAAAGCAGAGCAGTTACTCAGAGTTCACAGATGCTTGCAGGTAAGGTAAGCGGTGTAACAGTTACTCAGCCAAGCGGCCAGCCCGGTAGAAATGAAGCAACTATTGTAATCCGCGGACTTGGAACATTCAGTAGTGCAGGTACTCAACCTCTGGTGCTGATAGATGGTTTGGCATCATCAATCGATAACATTAACCCAAATGATATTGAAAGCATTTCTGTACTTAAAGATGCTGCTTCTGCTTCTATTTATGGAACCCGTGCTGCTAACGGTGTTATATTAATACAAACGAAAAGAGGTACAAGAACAGGGTTTAATATTAGCTATAATGGATATGCAGGATGGAAGAAAGTGAACGAACTACCTGAGAATATCAACGCTTGGGAGCATGCAATGCTTACCAACGAAGCACGTAGAAACGTTGGACAAGGAGATACTTATTCTCAGCAGGAAATTGAACTTTTCAGGAATGGCACCGACCCCGATAATTATCCAAATGTAAATCAGCTTGAAGAGTTGTTAAGCAGTGGTTCGGGCTTTCAAACCAATCATAATATTAGTTTCTCAAGCAGCAGCGATCGTAACTCTTATCTTTTTTCTTTAGGGTACCTCGATGAAGAAGGGCTTGTGGCTAAAACTGAATATAATCGCTATAGCTTCTTGTTTAACTTCGATAGCAATTTAACAGAAAAGTTGAAATTGGCTGTAAATATAAATGGGAATAAATCCACAATCAATGAGCCTATCCGGAATTTAACAACGAATAATGTTGCCAGTCTTATAGCTTATGCACAACAAGTTCCTAATATAATTGGTACAAAAAACTCAGATGGTACCTATGACCACTGGCATGATTATGGAATTACTGCCATCATGGATAATACAAATTTTACCCGTGCTAATGATGGTTTCTTTCTTGGAAGTGTTAGCCTTGATTGGGAGTTGTTTGACAATTTTATCCTGACCGGAAAGTTGGGTTACAACTATGAAAATTCAAACCGCGATTCCTATCAGAGTATTATAAGATATGATGATGTATATACCTATGGCCCGAATGCTTTAAGGGTCTTGTCAACTGATAATTCATTAATCACTGCACAAGCTTTGTTAAATTATGACTTAACCATCGACCAAAGCAACTTCCATTTTCTTGCAGGTTTTTCTCAGGAAGAATTCAGATATGATTCAATGGATGCATACAGAGATAATTTTCCTAATGACCAACTGTACGAACTTAATGCAGGATCGGCTGCAAATATGCAGAATAGTGGAACAGCTTCTGAATGGGCTTTGAGATCCTACTTCGGACGTATAAATTATTCATATGCCGGAAAATATTTGTTGGAAGGTAATGTCAGATATGATGGAACTTCACGTTTCCCGGGAGATAACCGTTGGGCAATATTCCCCTCCTTTTCAGCAGGATGGAGACTTTCGGAAGAAGCTTTTATAAAGGATAACAATCCGTGGATCGATAATTTGAAGCTAAGAGCTTCATGGGGTGTTTTGGGTAATCAGAACATTGGTTCTTATCCTTACCAGCGATTGATAACTCTTGGCAGGGATTATCCTTTTGGTGGTGTCCGTTATCCCGGTGCTTATATGGGAAGAATAGCAAATAGTAATGTTGAGTGGGAACGCACGGAAATGACAAATGTCGGTCTCGATCTAACTATCCTGAACAATAAGCTTGACTTCGTACTTGATTATTTCAATAAGTATACCTCAGGTATTCTTTATAGCATTTCAGTATCAAAAGTGTTAGGTATGACTTCATCTGAAGTGAATGCCGGTGAAGTTAAAAATACAGGTTTTGAAGCTTTATTAAGCTATAATGAAAAAATTGGAAACTTTAGTTTTAACCTTTCTCCAAATGTATCTTTCATCCGCAATGAAGTGATGAAAATTGCAAATGCTGAGGTAGATATTAACCAGGGGTTATTTGTTGGTGAATCATTGGGTGCTATATATGGTTACGTAGCTGATGGGTTATTTGTTGATGATGCTGATATCGCTGATTATCCTACTCAACCTTATAGTGTTGAACCGGGCTTTATAAAGTACAAAGATATAAGCGGGCCGGATGGTGTGCCCGACGGACAAGTTGATCCTGAATACGACAGAACTGTAATTGGATCAAAATTTCCTAAAGTTAATTATGGCCTTGGCGTGAGCGCATCTTATGCCAATTTTGATTTTTCCATGCAACTTCAGGGTATTTCAGGAAATGAAAATTACCTGCCTGGAGATTATCAGCAGACAGCATTTGTTAATGGTGGTACTGCTCAAAGATGGCAGATGGAAAACAGATGGACTACCGATAATCCTGATCCGAATGCAAAGTATCCGGTTATGTTGCTTGGGAGTAACAACGGCTTGCGGTTTATATCTACATACTGGTTGAGAGATGCAGGTTTCCTGCAGGTGAAGAATATCCAAATCGGGTATAATCTGCCATCAAGTCTGTTAAGCTCTATTGGCATTCAAAGTTCAAGAATTTATGTGAATGGAGAAAATATTTACAGGTTCGATAATTATTATCCCGGCTGGGACCCTGAAATGGGGTCAGGAACC